>NZ_BRCD01000032.1:0-36794 GCF_023707945.1 Sporosarcina sp. NCCP-2331 | reverse complement strand
AATATAATGAACCACTTAAAAGGGATTCACCACGTAACAGCTATAACAAGTAGTGCAGAAAAGAACTACGAATTTTTCACATATGTATTAGGAATGCGTTTAGTAAAGAAAACAGTCAATCAGGATGACATTCAAACCTATCACTTATTCTTTGCAGACGATAAAGGCTCTGCGGGTACTGATATGACATTTTTCGATTTTCCCGGTATTGCAAAAGGAACACATGGAACAAACGAGATTTATAAAACTTCTTTCCGTGTGCCGACAGACATAGCACTTGATTACTGGCTGAAACGTTTTGATAAATATAAAGTGGAAAATAACGGTATTGAAGAAGTGTTCGGTAAGAAAACTATTTCATTCGTCGACTTTGATGACCAACAATATATGTTGGTTTCTGATGAATTTAATGAGGGGATTGAATCAGGAACTCCTTGGCAAAATGGTCCCGTACCATTGGAATATGCAATTACAGGATTAGGACCTATTCATATTCGTATCGAACAATTTGATTATTTAAAAGAGATTCTGGAAAAAGTGATGTTAATGCGTGAGATCGCACAAGAAGGTTCGCTGTATTTATTTGAAATTGGTGAAGGCGGCAATGGTGCACAAGTAATTGTTGAACACAATACGGCTTTACCAGCTGGCCGACAAGGATTCGGTACAGTGCATCATGCGGCTTTCCGCGTGGAAGATACGAAAGAATTATATGAATGGATTGAACATATGGAAGCCGCTGGTTTCGGTACTTCCGGGTATGTGGATCGTTTCTTCTTTGAATCTTTATATGCAAGGGTTGCACCCGGCATCCTTTTTGAATGGGCAACAGATGGTCCAGGCTTTATGGGAGATGAACCTTATGAAACAGTGGGAGAGATCTTGTCATTACCTCCATTCCTTGAAGGGAAAAGAGAACAGATTGAGGCGTCAGTGAGACCAATCGATACAGTACGCAGTAGGCTTAATATAGAAAAAGAGTACTTATAAAAGAGGTGTTAGTCAGAAATTATTGCAAAATAAGATGGGTTCGTATTCATCGTTCAAGAATACAATCACTCAATCTCAGCTACGCTAAAAAATGCGTTAGATTACTTACGTGATGAGTGGAACAATAAAGCAGCAGGTATCGTATCATACGGTTCAGTTGGCGGAGCAGAACAATTAAGTGAATTACTTATAGCACATGTCCGTGTACATCCAGCATTATCATTATTTACAGACTTCGAAAATGGTTCAGACTTCAAACCAGCTACTGTACAAGCAGATTCAGTAAACCAAATGTTAGACCAAGTCATCTGACTAAATAAGGGAGCTGAATATATTGATTTCAATCGATCCTCAAAAAAATAGTGAACGGGATAATTATAAACTTCTCATTGGCTCTATTATTCCTAGACCTATTGCGTTTGTTACTACCGAATCTGAGGAAGGTATTATTAATGGCGCACCCTTTAGCTATTTCAATATTGTTTCATCCAATCCACCGATGCTTTCACTTGCTATCCAAAGACCTAATGACCATCTAAAAGATACGGCTCGAAATATTTATAGTAATCATCAATTTGTGGTTCATATTGTGGATGAAGAGAATGTGGCGAAGATCAATGAAACGGCAGCCTCTATACCTGCAACTGAAAGTGAAATCGAATTGGCAAATCTCACGCTTGTAAAAAGTGAAAAAGTATCTGTACCCGGCGTGAAGGAAGCGAAAGTTCGAATGGAATGCAGACTTGTCCAAGCAATTCCACTAGGTGGAGAAGGACCAGGGAGTGACTTGTTTATTGGAGAAGTTGTAAGATTTCATGTGGATGAAGGAATGTATGAAGATGGACGAATCGACCCTAAAGGTTTAAAGGCGGTCAGTCGTTTAGCAGGCTCTAACTATGCAGCAATTGGTGAGGTTTTTTCCATTGAAAGACCTGAATAGTGAGCACAATTAGTGGAGAAAAATATAGGAATTCCTACTTGTATAGAAGACGTGTACTTTAAAGAGTAACCTTTTGAAAGGAGAGAACAATAGTATGCAACATATTTTTAAACAAGGAACAAATAGCGAGAAACCAGTACTGTTACTTTTACACGGTACAGGCGGTAATGAGCATGACATATTGTCTCTAGCGGATATAGTGGATTCGGATGCATCTGTACTCAGTGTACGTGGAAATGTATTAGAAAATGGAATGCCTCGTTTCTTTAAACGCTTAGCTGAAGGTATATTTGATGAGGAGGATTTAATATTCCATACAAATGAGCTTAATGCTTTTTTAGATAAGGCTGCTGCAGAATATAAATTTGACCGCCAAAACATCGTAGCTATTGGTTATTCAAACGGTGCCAATATTGCGGCCAGTCTTTTATTTCACTTTAAAGATGCACTGAAAGGTGCAATTTTACATCATCCTATGGTGCCAAGACGTGGCATAACACTTCCAGATTTAACGGGTATCCAAGTATTTATCGCAGCTGGAACGAATGATCCGATTTGTCCAAAACAAGAATCCGTGGAACTGCAACAACTATTAGAAGATGCAAATGCATCGGTTGGTGTTCAATGGGTAAGTACTGGACATCAACTTACAATGGCAGAAGTGGAAGCTGCTAAACAGTGGTATGAACAAAGGTACTCTTAAAAGAGGAGATTTCATATTTTGAGATAGCATCTTGTGAGGTGTTTATATGAGTGGAAAATGTGAAAATCAACCATATTTAGTGTTGATGAAAACAACCAAGGCAATTCAAGAGCGAATTAAACGGGAAATGATCAGTAATAAGCTGAACATTACAGAGTTTTCTGTTCTTGAGGTGCTCTATCTGCAGGGGAAACAAACGATTCAGCAGATTGGCAATACCATACTCATTTCTAGCGGCTCAATGACTTATGTGATAGATAAATTAGAATGTAAGGGTTTATTAAGTCGGAGTGGATGTCCTGATGACCGACGAGTCATACACGTGATATTAACGGAAGAGGGAACTCACTTAATGAAGGAAATCATGCCTAACCATCGAGATTTAGTTAATTACATGTTTGGATCTTTAACTGATAATGAGTCTGAAACCATGGTCAAACTTTTACAGAAAGTAAGTACAAGAGTGGGGACATAATTTTTCCGATTTAAACTCCCTTAAATTTGAGATGGATAGCACAATAGGGGCGGTTGTTTAATCATTGTTTTGGGAGCACGATTTGTATCCGCACAAAAGCTGCTTAATATGAAGCAGGTATGATAGTGGAGATATGATAGAAGAAGTAGAAAGAGGCTGGGACATAACATGAAAAAAGCGTAAAGGAGTTCAATTCCTTACGCTTTTTTGTGTCTCTTTTCAGTAGACACTTTGCATCATTAGAGTGGAGCGCAGGGGAACGGACTTTATTTTTAGTTTTGTCCAAGCCCCTTTTTTGATTAATATTTCTCTTTATCGGAATAGGAGTATTAATCTTTTGGTAAGAAGGTTTTAGACTGTTATCCCGACTGACGAACAATACGAGCAGCTAGTCTTAGGGCCAAAGCGACGTTAGAAAGTACTGGCCCAGCCAGCCGCAGTTAAGGTTGGAATAATCTGCTACATCTAGACCTTGAACGCCATGTACTTGACCACGAAGATTTGTCGTTGATGTCGCCGGACCCTTACGATTGGAAGTAATATAAAAACAGTTCAACAGTTTTCAGAAAAGGTACTGCAAGTTAAAGATTTTGATGATGTAAGAAGTTTTACTGCGTTTGAAATATAAAGTAAAAACTAAAAGCTCACATTTACAGAAACGAGTTCGAATTTGATATCCGGAGAGAATAGATCACCAAGGATTTAGTGCTTAAAAAACTCCCTTAAAAAAACACGCTCTTGTCAAATTGACAAAGAGCGTGCCATGGAGGAGAAGCCAGAAAGGATATTGCTCGTAAGGGTTTATTGCCATAGACATGGTTGGTTATGGGTCATAGGTCAATGTGTAACAGGTGACGAGTCATTGGTTATCACTAAGTTTGAGTTTCTGTTTCTCGCTCCATGCTCCGAAAAGGAGTCTCACCTTTCCGGAGATCAGAAATATTCTGATCCATTGAAATCCAGCGTTATGGTGTAGTTTTTCGTATTGATTCGATTAGAAAGCTGGTGAGCGGACTTTTCTGCCAGCAATGCTTTCTGACGGTATACTTCAGGATCAAATAGCGCGACACGGTAGACGGTTGTAGATTCTGCGTAACCGTATTGGATTTCTTCTTTATTGGCTAAAGAAAGTTCTTTACAGAAGCTAGCTTTTGCCCGCAGCTGAATGGCCAATTCGATTGCTTCGACCAAAGGGATCTGCTGTCCTTCGAAATCTACGGTATGCGTGCTGTTTGCTGTATAGATAAGAAAATCAAGCTTGCGCTGATTTAACCTCGCTTGTTCAATTTCTTTTTCTATGTCTTCAAACGTGCGTGATACCAGAGGCGGAAGTGTTCCTTTTTCCACGGTCGCAAAAGCGGCTCTGCGTGCTTCGGATTCCAGATCACGTATTTGTTTTGAGAGAATACTTTTTAATTTGACGCCTTCTGCTAATGTGATGGTCATGATCACACCTCTTTCTTAATTGTAAAAGCTGGCCGTTCACCTGTCAGAATAGCGGAAGAGAAGTCTCCACCATTTATGCTGGTGAACATTTTTCCGCAGGCATTCGTTAATTGGAAAGCTTCTCCCGCGTCTAATGAGGGATAGATGAACAACAGTTGCAGGATGTTTTCTGATTCCTCTGTGACAGCCGTCCGGATAGAGTCGATGTAGGGACTGCCAAAACTGCTGTAATTATCGCTTAAGAGCAATTGGTTGGCAAATGTGTTAAATTGGCCATTGAGCCCTTCAAAGCCATCCTCTGCTGTTCCGATTGACAGTTCTATATTACCTGTCAGTTCGTCCAAGTCGTAAATAGAGGCAGGAATTTCATATTGAAGGGAAAAGAATGTATTTAAATCTTCCGCGCTGTGAAAAGAAGGTACGTATTCGCGATTTTTGATTCGTTTCATCAGCACTTCCAAGGCTGGAGGTGTTACCGAGGGATCGGAGCCTAGTTTCCTCCAGATAGATTGCCATTCCGCCAGTCCGGAAAAGTCGGATAGATCTTTGTCCAGCAGTTCGAAATAAAGCTGTTCCTGGAATAACTGAAGACGCCCTTTCAGCATCTGAGGTGATGCCGAGACAGTTGTTTTGTTATAATAGATCAAGCCTAATTTAAAATCAGGAATTTTTGTAAATATAGAAGGATGGATAGTGAGTTGCATTGATATCACCTATATCTAATTTTTCTTTATCTTATCATAAGGGAGGCGGGGAATGGTGAATGTCGCTCAGTTGCAAGTTGAAGTACGTGAGTTTGCGGCGGCCATTGGAATCGACAAGATAGGTTTTACGACAGCAGCCCCGTTCGTGAAATTGAAGGACAGGCTGAAACAGCAGCAGCGTTTGAGCTACCAATCCGGTTTTGAAGAGCCGGATCTGGATAAGCGGACAGATCCATTGCTGCTTATGGATCAGGCGGAGAGCATTATATCCATAGCGGTTGCTTATCCGTCAAAAATGGCAGACAGTCCACGCGGTAAAAAAGGTGAACGGCGGGGAATGTTCTGCCGTGCGTCCTGGGGAGAAGATTATCATACAGTGTTGAGAGACAAGCTGGCGCAGCTGGAACTTTTCATACTGACGAAAGTACCTGATGCACGTCTTCGTTCCATGGTGGATACAGGAGAGCTTGCGGATCGTGCTGTGGCAGAGAGGGCGGGGATCGGCTGGTCGGCAAAGAATTGTGCGATCATTACACCGGAGTTCGGTTCGTATGTCTACCTAGGGGAGATGATCACTAATCTCCCGTTCAGACCGGATGAGCCGATGGAAGATCAATGTCTCGACTGCACGTTATGCCTGGACGCCTGTCCGACAGGCGCGCTTATCCAAGGAGGCCAATTAAATGCCCAGCGCTGTATTGCCTTCTTGACGCAGACGAAACAAGCGGTGCCTGAAGAATTCAGACAGAAAATCGGCAACCGTTTGTATGGCTGTGATACTTGTCAGACGGTATGTCCTAAAAATAAAGGAATGAATCACACCCATCAGCCCGCTTTTAAGCCGGATCCCGAGCTTGTGAAGCCACTATTGGTGCCGTTGCTGTCTTTATCCAACCGGCAGTTTAAAGAGCAGTACGGGCATATGTCGGGCTCTTGGCGCGGCAAGAATCCTATTCAGCGAAATGTGCTGATAGCATTGGGGCATTTTAAGGATGAATCAGCAATCCCTGAAGCAGTCAGAATGCTGGCAGAGGATCCGCGGCCTGTGATCAGGGCAACAGCTGCCTGGACGCTCGGAAGAATTGGTACATCTGAAGCGGCGGAGGCATTACGGCAACAATATCCGGCAGAGGAGGAGGCAATGGTCAAAGAGGAAATCGACCGTGCCATCGAACAGCTGCAAACTAATTGAAGGAAGGTACGAATTGAAATGACGATACATGTAGCTTTATTTGAACCACAGATTCCTGCCAATACAGGAAATATCGCACGCACATGTGCAGGTACCGACACGGCGCTTCATTTAATCCGCCCATTAGGTTTTTCAACAGATGATAAAATGCTGAAACGCGCGGGGCTGGATTATTGGGAACATGTCGAAATTACGTACCACGACGGAATAGAAGATTTTTTCACTGCTTATCCGCAAGGGAAATTTTATTTCATTACAAAATTCGGAGAGACGAGTTATGATTCATTTGATTACACGGATCAGGACGAAGATATCTTCTTTGTGTTCGGCAAGGAAACAACAGGTCTGCCTAAAGAGATTATTGCTGAACATAAGGAAACCTGTCTCCGCATTCCGATGAATGATGAACATATTCGTTCTTTAAATTTATCGAATACGGCTGCGATTTTAATCTATGAAGCATTGAGGCAGCAAAAGTTTGCTCATTTAACATAAAAAAAGGGACCGGCATATGCCAGTCCCTTTTTACTGTGCTTATTTCTTTGATTGGCCCGGCTTGTCTTCGTATCCGCCTGTAAAAATAGCAGAGAGGAATGCGACACAAACAGCCATAATTAAAATTAATCTCATTGTTTGTACCTCCTGTAAAATCAGTAGTCCTTCACACAGTATACCGTAAACGGATGAAAAATGAAATATCCTTCGCTTTAGTTTGTGACAGGTTCTTAACAAATCTTAATGTGGCAGGAATAATAGCTGATAGGCAAACAGGACAGCGAAAATATAAAGCAATAAAGGAACTTGCTTAGCCTGACCTTTGGTAATCTTCAGCAGCGGGTAGGTAACGAAACCAAGTGCGATTCCTGTTGCGATACTTGAAGTAAGCGGCATCGTTAAGATTACCAGGAAAGCCGGGAATGATTCATCGAATGAATCCCAGTCGATATGCTTTACAGCACTGATCATGAGACTTCCTACAATAATAAGCGCAGGCGCAGTAATTGCGGCTACTCCTGATAGCGCACTGACAACAGGGCTGAAGAAAGCCGCAATAATGAACAGCACGGCTACAGTCAGCGTAGTGAGCCCTGTACGGCCTCCTACTGCTACACCTGAAGAGGATTCAACATAGGCAGATGTCGGGCTTGTACCGACCATGGCGCCGACAGAAGCGGCAACTGAGTCTGCAAGAAGCGCATGACGTGCACGCGGCAGAGACTTGCCTTTCATCAGTCCGGCTTGTTTTGCTACACCGATCATCGTTCCTGTTGTATCAAACAGTGTCACGAGCAGGAATGCAAATACGACTCCGTACAGGCCGTGTGTAATGACGTCACTCATTGCCTGAATAGGATTCCAGACTAGGATTCCTTCCGGCAGGTGCGGCATTTTCATAAAGCCTTCAAATTTCAGCTGCTTGGTGAAGAAAGCAACAATCGCTGTGGAGATCATCCCAATGAAAATTGCACCATAGACATTCAAGTTCATTAAGATAATGGTTACGATCAAGCCGAAAATTGTCAATAGCACAGGAGGAGACGTTAAATCACCCAATTGAACGATATTGGATTCGTGAGGTGCGACTAAACCTGATAATCGTAACCCAAGGAATGCGATAAATAATCCGATCCCGGCGGTGATTCCGTGTTTGAGATTTTCCGGGATGGATTCGATCAACTTTTCCCGAAATGAAGTCATAGAAAGTAAAACGAAAATCAGTCCTGCAATAAATACAGCAGAGAAGGCTGTCAGATAATCCAGCTGGCCGTCTGAGCCGATCACAACAGAAGCAAAATATGCATTCAATCCCATGCCGGGAGCAATTGCAATCGGATAATTAGCGAATAAAGCCATCCAAACCGTTCCAATAACGGTCGCGATGATAGTGGCTAAAAATACTTGGTCAAAAGGAACACCCGCATCCGACAGAATAATCGGGTTGACAATGACGATATAAACCATCGTCAGAAATGTCGTAATTCCTGCTAATAATTCAGTTTTCACAGTGGTATTATTCTTTTTCAACTGAAACAATATATATTCTCCCCTTAAATAACGAACAAATTAAAGATCAAACACAATAATATTCGTTTTTATCGTAGAAATCAAGCCGTTATATTAAAAAAGTTTATTCGTAAAAGTAAACAAAAAACTGTACAATTAGACTATCAGTTTTTTGAAGGAGGAATTTACATGCCAACTATCTTTGAACATATGGTGTTATTGAGCAATGGTGTACAAATGCCGCAGATGGGTCTGGGCACATATAAAATGACAGACCCGGAAGAAACTGTGACAGCAGTAGAGAAAGCGATTTCACTCGGCTATCGGGCAATTGATACAGCGGCAATTTATCAGAATGAAAAAGAAGTGGGCGAGGCGGTCCGGAATTGCGGCGTGTCGCGGGAAGACCTTTTCATTACCTCAAAAGTGTGGAATGATGAACAGGGATACGATGAAACACTGAAAGCCTTCGAGCGTTCATTGACAGCGCTGAACATGAGTTATTTAGATCTTTATTTGACTCATTGGCCCGTCAGCAGCAGCTATATTGATACATATCGCGCGATAGAGAGATTATACGATGAAAAGTTGATTAGAGCGACAGGTGTCTCGAATCACCATGAATCACATTTGATGGAGCTTTTTACGGTTGCGAACATTCGTCCAATGGTTAATCAGGTCGAATTGCATCCGTTACTGACACAGGTGCCACTGCGTCAATTTTGCAGTGATCATCAAATTGCTGTGACGTCCTGGAGTCCGCTGGCAAGAGGGACTTTATTGGAAGATCCGATATTGCATGCGATTGGTGAAAGTCACGGGAAAACGGCGGCCCAAGTGATTATTAGATGGCATCTTCAGCATAATCTAATTGTTATTCCGAAATCAGTGACGGAGAGCCGTATTAAAGAAAATAGTGACGTGAGTGATTTTCAGCTGTCAGAAGCGGAAATGGCGCTGATTGACGCAATGAATAAAGATCAGAGAACAGGCACAGATCCGGCTATATTTTAATGTAGCTTAAAGAAAATGAGGGAACTAAAATGGGGATATTCAGACGTAAACCAGAACGGGTTACAGAGGTATTAAAGGAAATTGATTCTGCTACGGTCAGCTCAGAAGATCAGCGGCAGGATCAGGAACGGTATAAACAAGTGGAGCATGAATTAACGGCGGCTGTTACGCAGCACGAGAAAGTAAACGCGCAGCACAATGTATTGGGCGAGGCCGTTTCAGAGATTGAGAGCAGTTTTAATATCATTCAGGATCTCAGCGAGAAAACAACGGAATCCTCAATGATACTGCATGAAAACGGCCGTTCGCTTGAAGAGAAATCCATTTATATGGTGAAGGAAGCGGAAGACGGGGCAGATGAAGTCCGTAAAACTGCAGAAGTAATGAATGATTTAGGCAAGCATATGGAAATGTCAGAAGTAAGTATGACGCAATTAAGTGAACGGTCAGTAGAAATTCAGTCAATTGTTGGGGTGATTGAAAATATTGCCGCCCAGACAAATTTATTGGCTTTGAATGCATCTATTGAGGCAGCGCGTGCAGGAGAATACGGAAAGGGCTTTTCCGTTGTCGCACAGGAAGTTCGAAATTTGGCGGAAAGCACTTCGAGCAGTACGAAAAATATTCAGTCGCTGACCAATTCATTGAAAGAAGAAATTCTGCAGGCATTGGAAGCGACAAAGAAAAGTTCGAAGTTAATTGAACAGGGTGTGGCGGTTAGTCTGCAGACTGCTTCAAAAATCGGGTCCATTCTGGAAACCGTGCAAGGAAGTCAGGCAGATATTTCTTCCATAGAAAAGATGATTGCCGAGCAGAATGAATTATCCGCTAAAATGCAGGAGGAATTGAAAAAGGCCAATTCGTTATTCTCAGGTGCCCATGAATTAATAGTGGAACATATCGAAGACGCAAAAGAAGTGGATAAACGTTTGGAAAGCGGGATTCAGCAACTGTTAATAAAATAAAAGATGTCCGCAGATCATTGGTCTGCGGGCATCTTTACATTTTATTCAGTTTCTAATAGGACAGCTTCGGAAGTGATCGGATGATCAAAAGCAACCTTTGAAGCGATTAATTTATAAGGACCTCTGGCAATGGTTTCGCTGCCGTACAGCTGATCACCAACAACAGGATGGCCCATATGCGAGAAGTGGACACGAATCTGATGCGTGCGCCCTGTCTCCAGCTGCGCTTCGACCAGCGTACTGTTGGCCAGGCGTTCGAGGACTTTAAAATGAGTCACTGCAGACTGGCCGGAAGGGGACACTCTGCGGCGTGTCGCATGGTAGCGGTCTTTGCCGATCGGCATATTGATCGTGCCGCGCGGTTTTCTCAGCTGGCCTTCAACTTCCGCTGTATAGAAACGGTCGATTTTATTCTGTTCGAGCATCCGGTCGAGCATCGTCTTGGCAATCGGGTGCTTGGCAATCAGCAGAATTCCCGCTGTATGCTGATCGAGACGGTGCACGTGCTCAGCGTAAGTGCCGCCTGTTGAAGAGATGTAACCCATTACTTCATTCATCAAGGTGCCTGTGCCCGGCGCGTGTTCCGGGTGAACGGAAACCCCGGCCCGTTTATTCACTGCCAGCAAATGCTCATCTTCCCAAACGATATTCAGCAAATCAAATGGTTCGGGTTTATATGACGACTGTGCATCTGAAAAAGAGAAAGTCAGCTCTGTGCCTTCAGGCAGCGGTTCTTTCCATTCGACAGGAAGGCCTTCAGAATCGGTTACGCTTTTGTCCATACGCATTTGGTGAACCGTCTTTTTACCTCCCTGCCACTGTTCACGCAGGAGCTGTTCCACTGTTTCACCGGGTTGTATCGTTGTGTAATGAAAACTAGTCATCTGGTCAGTCTCCTTAGTTACTCTCAATTTCATCGAAAAATGCTTTGATGTTTTCGTCGGGGTGTCCGCCGATCATTCTGAACTCTTCTTTGCCGTCTTTGTAATGAACGAGCGCCGGCCATTCCACGATATCGTATTTGGAATCCAGCTGTTTGTCCAATTCCAGCATATTATACTGATAGATATGAACACCGTATTCATCGGCAATCGGCATCAGTCGCGGCGTGAATTCCATACAGTGCTGGCAGGCAGGACTGAAATAATAAACAGTAGTCGGTTCACCGCTCTCAATTTGCTTATCCAGTTCGTCCGGAAGCACGATGTTTTGATAATTTTCATTAGACAATAAATCAACAGTCCGCTGATCAAGCTGGTCAGTTCCATACGGATTATCCGTTAATTTCTTTTCATTGGATTTGTTGTTCAGCACGATGATCAGAACAAAGATCACCACTATAATTCCGCCAATGGCTAATAACTTCTTCAATTGGTGTCACTCCTTTGTTTGTTTCCACATTACGAGACTTGCAGCAAAAATGAAAGTAAATGCTATGAATGCCATGAACGGGATGGTGATAAAGCCGAGATAATTTACATATTGGCCGGTGCAGGAAGCCCCTTTGCAGACAGGCGCACTGTCCTGCAGAAAGGTGAGCTTTTGAATTCCATAATGATAGAGGGAAATCCCGCCGCCTATCAATGAAAATGCAGCAGTCGTTAACGCGGCAGAAGCATTTTTCTGAATAAGTGCGATAAGTGCAATCAATACAATCGGATACATGAATATGCGCTGATACCAGCAGAGTGTGCAGGGCACATATCCTTTAATCTCGGAAAAATAAAGAGAACCGAGAGTGGCGGTCAATGCCGTGGTCCAAATGAATAGCAGAAGATTTTCTTGCTTTTTTGTCATATCTATTCACTTCTTTCTTTTTACTATCACTCTGTTAATCATGATAAAAGCTTTCCCGGCAGGCAGGAAAGCTTTTCCATTATAACGCAGCGCTGTTATCACTTTCTGGGTTTTGTTCTTCAGAACGCTGTTTTATTGCTTCTAAATAGAGAATGTGGTGGCCATCTACTTCTTTTACGGTGAATTCATAGCCCTGTTCAATAATCTTCTCACCCGGAACGGCTTCAAAACGCTGATCCATGAACCAGCCGCCGATTGTATCGATATCTTCTTCCAGAATCTCAATTTCAAGTGCATGATTAACATTTTCAATGAGCATTTTGGCGTCCAGGATATAATGATCAGGTCCGATTTTCTGAAGCTCAGGCAATTCATCCAAATCGAATTCATCGCGGATTTCACCGACAATTTCCTCTAAAATATCTTCAATTGTCACAAGACCCGAAGTGCCGCCGTATTCATCCAGCAAAATGGCCATATGGATACGTTCACGCTGAATCTTCAGCAGTAAATCCCCAATCGGCATGGTCTCAATCACCCGGATAATCGGCTGCATATAGTTGACGACAGACTTGTCGCCGGTAGTTGGATCTTTAATATAAGCAGTTAACAAGTGTTTCATATTGATCAAGCCGATGACATGGTCTTTGTCCCCGTCGATAATCGGATAGCGTGTATACTGCTCCACATCTATCAATTCAAAGACGTCCGATAACGTCATACTTTTGTCTATAGTCATCATTTCCGTACGGGGCAGCATAATTTCTTTCGCAATCCGGTCGTCAAACTCGAAAATCCGGTTCACATATTTGTATTCTGCCTGATTAATTTCACCGCTGCGCAAGCTGTCCGACAGGATGATACGGAGTTCTTCCTCTGTGTGTGCTACTTCTAATTCAGATATGGATTTGAAGCCAAGTAATCGCGTAACTAGACGGGCAGATACGTTCATCCCTTTGATAACCGGATACATCACCCGGTAAAAGATATTCAATGGTACAGAAAGCGTCAGCGACAATTGTTCTGCTTTATGCAGGGCTATGGTTTTCGGGGCAAGTTCTCCCACAACGACATGGAGATACGTGACAATCGCCAATGCGATACCGAATGAAAGGATGGTTTCCACATTCAGATCGAGCGCAAGCCTGTCAAAAAGCGGCGCGAGCATTAATTTGACTGTCGGCTCACCGAGCATACCGAGGCCGAGTGCAGTGATAGTAATTCCGAGCTGACACGCGGACAGGTATTCATCTAAGTTATCAGCAATCTTTTTTGAAAGCACCGCTCGTTTGTTACCTTCAACGATCAGCTGATCGAGTCGGGAAGTACGGACTTTCACGATGGCAAATTCACACGCGACAAAAAAAGCGGTGAGTGCGATCAAGGCAGCAAATGCTGCCAAACGTATGGCAATGTCCAAATAATGGCTCCGCGCTTAGACCGAATGGGGAAAAAGCACAAAGCGTACACCTCCTGTAATGTAAAGTTAGTTATCTTTTATAATAATTTATTTATAGAGAAAACACAATTCCTGGCGCTTATTATCGGCGAATATATTGTGAATGAGAGTGAAATGTAACTTGTTCTGCAGTTTGAATTCGGGGTGAGCCGTAGCTCGATACGTAAGGAAACGGTCTTCCGCCACATACTCACTATTAAAAATTTGGTCTGCGCCAAAAACTGTTCTTTACAATCTGTCATGTGGGTATTGCGAAAATCTTTCTGCAGTTTGGCAGTGTGTGGATTTAGTTTGTGTGCGTTTCGTTACTTGACTTTGCAGGAAGTTTTAATGAGGTGTGAGTTTGCAGTTTAAATCCGCTTCGGCGCTGGGGGATTGCCTTACGCCATGAGCCAGCTGGCGAAGACCGCGCCAGTTGTCTCATGGCAACGGCCGACCCCGCAGTTGCGCCTTCGCTGGCGTGGGGAATGTATGTCATGTTGTTTTTTTACTGAGTCCGGATTTAGCTGGTGTATTTTCGTTTCTCGACTTTTCAAATACATTGATCACAAGGACCTGTGTCCCTGGTGAATGCTAAGTATTGCATGAAACACCTTACCTATCGTGCTAGCCTCAAATAGAATGCTCATACTGCCTACTCACACCAAAAATATTGAAAAACCAGCCAGTGTACCGAAGTGGAAGGCAACCTAAGTACGCCGCAAGTGCCTTAATTTCTGCAAAGACCACAGAAATACGGCAAAGCGAACCCTACGCTGTTCGCTTGGCAACGGTTGCATGACTCACTTCGTGTGAAGCCCGCGGCTAAAGCGACTCCGGGAGGATCAGCTCGACAGGTAAGACAACTTGCGGGAGCGAAGCGAGAGCCGTCACGAAGAACGGCTTTTGCGAGTAAAAGCGAAGCGTTAGGAGCATATCTTTGCACTTCAAGTTGGCTTACCGCGGGCCCTCCGGAACGCGTCCGCCTGGAACGCAGGGGAACGGTCCCTTCCCCTTTACCCTATATTGCGCAATTACAGTCAAATCAGAGTATGTCAAGCACACATTTTGGTTAGGACTCTTAAAATTCAAACCAAAAGAACCTTCTGAAAAAGCAAGGTTCTTTTGGTTATTCTCCGTATTTGGGCTGGGTTTCTTTGAAGGCATTTTGTTCGTTGGGAATACGACTTTGGTCTTCGAAAACGTTTTCGGTTTTCTGTGCCTGTTTTTGCAGTCGCTCTTTCTCCAGCTGCTGTTTGCCTTCGGATTTCTCTTTGCTCATAACAGCACCTCCTCCAGTATAAGGATGGCCGTTCAGCAGAAAAATCATTCATAGACATGGTAAGTCATCAAGTCGTGAACCATTTTCAAGACTTCGGTTTCATTCGGCGGTATGCCTTTTGTCCAATTCACCGAACCGTCTTTATGGTAATCGCCTGCATACTGCTGATTTTGATAGTAAAAAGAAATTGTCCAGCCCGGAAGATCCGTTCCTTCAAACATTTTTTTATGACTGAAATGTTGCAGCATCTGTAGCATCTCCTTTAATTTTGGTGATATCCTAACCATTCTTTTCATAAAATGAGCAAAAGAGCGAAAGGATGAGTGTGTGTTTGTTACGCAATTACGAAATGCCGTCGAAGATGAATATAGATCTTACTTTTATTATAAGTCGATGTATCAGCTGACCAGTGATCCGCTGTGGCAGGAATTTATCCGTCATGCTTATGAAGACGAGAAGAGCCACTATGAAATGTTCCAGCAGCTCCACTATATGATGACGGGAAGCTTCGTGCCGAATCCGAAAAAAATGGCGCCGTGTACAAATTTAAAAGAATGTGCGAAAAATGCGCTGGTTGACGAACTGGAAGCGGTGGAAGTTTACAAAGAAATGCTTTTGAAAGCGCCTTTTGATCAGGCCCATGATCCACTTTTCATTGCGATGAATGATGAGATGGAGCATGCAATTAGAATGTCCACGATCTTTAATGGAACGAAATGAATCAAAGATCAAAATCAAACGTCTGTAAATAATCCGCACTCAGCAGCATGCGGGCACCGTACCAGAACATTTCGCCGTCAATCAGCTGAATCGATGAATCCGGCAGCATGTCCTGGAATTGCCTTTGCTGTTTTTCTTTGAACGGATACGGTTCTGAAGCTAATAAAACGAGATCCAGCTTGGCTTCTTTAAATTGTTCTTCCGTCACAGCGGGGTAGCGGTCAGCCGATTCGGCAAACGGTGTGATGAAGCCGATTCGCTGAAGAAGCGTGTTAATGTATGTACTCCTGCCTGCCACCATATAAGGTTTTTTCCAGATTACGTATGCTACCCGTGCAGCAGGTAATGCAGGGAGCTCTGCAAATGCCTGATTAATATCCGCGGCCAATAAATCTGCCTGCTGCTGACGGTCTGTCAGAGTACCCATGTCCGTGATCATCCGAAACGCATCATCAATCGTTTGGACTTCTGCTACATAGACTGGATAAAATTCTGACAGTGTCTCGACCATTTCCTTTGTGTTTTCTTCTTTTTCCATAATAATCAGATCTGGTTTGACAGCATGAATTTTTTCCAGATTCAAATCCTTCGTCCCGGCGACGGCATGAACTTTTTTTGCGGCCTCGGGATAGATGCAATATCTTGTTCGTCCGGCGATTTCCTCTTCCAATCCCAATGCGAATAAAGTTTCTGTGATGCCGGGGCACAATGTCACGATGCGCTTTGGAGGAAACTCATACAACAGCGTTCTGCCCAAATGATCGGTAACTTCTTTTTTCATGAATTCATTGACCTCCTTTATATGATAAGAAAGCTGAAATGACGCTACTTGCAACGTACCTGATTCAATCCTGATTGTAAAGCCAAAAATCCCCGCCTCGAATTTCTTTTCATTCAGCTGGTTTTTGTTATAATTGGACGAAGACCAAGTGGAATAAGGTGAAAAGATTGACAATAGTGCTGACAATTTTGTTCATGGCGTTTATTGGAGCGCTGATTGGCGGGGTAACGAACCACCTGGCGATCAAGATGCTTTTCAGGCCGCATGAACCGAAATTTATTGGGAAAACGCGCTTGCCGTTTACGCCTGGCTTGATTCCGAAACGGCGCAGCGAGCTTGCGGTGCAGCTGGGAAAGACGGTAACGAATTATTTGCTGACGCCTGATCTCTTCAGGAGAAAGCTGATGACGCCTGTCATGGAAGAGCGTGTGGAGAAGTTTGTTCAGGATAAAATGAATAAATACATCCTGCAATCGGACAAGACATTGAATGACTGGCTTGAAATCACAGGGGCTGCGGATCTGCCGGAACAAGTGGAAGATAATATGCTCACATTGATCGACCGTCAATTGACCGAAATGAAATTAAAAGTGACAACTGGAACGGTGGAAGAAGTTGTCCCGCTGCGCTGGCAGCAGCAAGTGGAGGAAAGAATTCCGCTTGCCTCGGATTTCTTGCTGCAGCGTGCAGAACAGTATATTGACTCAACTGAAGGAAGAGAGACGTTCCAAAAGCTGATTGATGATTTCCTTAATTCAAAAGGAACATTCGGCGGCATGCTGAATATGTTCTTCGGAGACTCGGATTCGCTCGTCGGTAAGATACAGCGGGAAGCACTGCGCTTTGCGGGGGCGCCGGGAACGAAGGAATTGCTCGATAAGCTGATCTGGAAAGAGTGGCGCAATATCCAGCAGCAGCCAATGGAAAAACTGACGGCAGAGTTCGACTTCGACAGCGTCTTTCATTCCGTGAGAAAATATGCGCTGGATCAATTGGCTCTTAGAGACCGGCTCGACCACAGTTTAGAGCATTATTGGCCGAAGGGAGCGGAATGGACTGCAGACAATATCACACCGCAGATTGTGAAGTTTGTTTTCAAGCAGGCGGAGCTTCAGCTGGAGCAGTCATTACAGAAATTAAAGCTCGATGAAATGGTGAAAGAACAGGTCGATACATTCCCGGTTGCTGTTCTGGAGGATTTGGTACTCGGTATTTCACGCAGAGAGTTTAAAATGATTACGGTTCTTGGCGCAGTGCTTGGCGGCGCGATCGGAATCATTCAAGGGATTATAGCTATCACATTAAATGGAATCTAGGAGGAATTTACATGACAGTGAATATTTATGACGATATGAATAAGTTGGAATCTACTTTGCGCAAGACAGATCAGTATGCAGAAGTGAAAGCGGCTATGGAAGATGTGAAGAGCGATGAAGAGGCCCGTGTATTGTTTGAAAGCTTCCGTGAAATCCAAATGAATCTGCAGCAGAAACAGATGGCCGGCGAGGAAATTGCAGGAGAAGAACTTGAACATGCACAGAAGACTGCACAATTAGCCCAAGAAAATCCGAAAATCATGGCGATGCTGACTGCAGAAATGAAGCTCAGCGAATTGATTGAAGAAGTAAACCGTGTTGTGTTGAAGCCTGTGCAAGACCTTTATGAAAGCTTCAATTAATAGTATAATTGGAACCGGCCCAGGCCGGTTTTTTTCAATCGATGGAGAGTAGGAGAGAATGATGCAGCAACTAAATGTATTTGAAGAGTTTCCGCAAGACTGGATCCGGATGTTCACCCATCTGGCCAATCTATTTTTTGAACAATCAAAAGTAGGAACTGACACTGTAGATGACGCCGCTATTGACATACGATTTTCTGAACAAATGAATGGGCCAGTGCCAAGCATTTCAGCGGTATTGCATTGGAATGGCCGGCAATACACTTCTGATTTTGCAGAATCTGCAGCAGAGACAGAAGAAAAAGAGCTGGTGCGTCAGAAAAAAAGAATGTATTCACATGTCCTGCTCGATGTATTGGAACAAGCAACCGGCATGCAGCAGGAATGGGGCATACTGACTGGCATTCGGCCGACTAAGCTTTATCATATGTATAAACAAGATGGTTATACGACTGACAAAGCAAAGCAATTATTACAGCAGCGCCACCGGGTATCGATGCGGAAAAGTGAATTGATCGCACAAATCGCGGACATTCAGCTAAACGCGCTGCCTGACCTTTATTCACTGAAACAGGAAGTGAGTATTTATATCGGCATTCCGTTCTGTCCGACAAAGTGCGCATACTGCACATTTCCGGCTTATGCCATTCACCGAAAAAACGGCCGGGTGGAAAACTTTCTGGACGGTTTGCATGAAGAGATGCGTGCAATCGGAAGCTGGTTGAAAGAGCGTGATATCCGGATTACGACAATTTATTTCGGCGGCGGCACACCGACCTCGATTGAGGCGGATGAAATGGATGCGCTGTATCAGACCATGGCAGATTCCTTTCCATACATGGAGCAAGTGCGTGAAGTGACAGTGGAAGCGGGCCGGCCTGATACGATTACGGTGCCGAAACTGGAAGTGCTGAAGAAGTGGGGAATCGATCGAATCAGTGTAAATCCCCAGTCCTATACTGACGAAACACTGAAAGCGATCGGACGTCATCACAGCGTGCAGGAAACAATCGACAAGTATTGGCTGTCCCGTGAACAAGGCATGCGTAATATTAATATGGACCTGATAATCGGCCTGCCGAATGAAGGTTTGGAGGAGTTCGAGCATTCATTGGCGGAGACGGAAAAAATGCAGCCAGAGTCGCTGACAATCCATACACTGTCATTTAAACGGGCTTCTGAAATGACGCGCAATAAGGATAAGTATCGTGTGGCAGATCGAGAAACTGTCGGCAAGATGATGCAGCGCGGCGAAGAATGGGCGGAGACGAACGGTTATATTCCATATTATCTCTACCGTCAAAAGAATATCTTGGGTAATCTAGAAAATGTGGGCTATTCAAAGCCGGGAGAAGAGAGTCTGTATAATATCTTAATCATGGAAGAAGCGCAGACGATTATTGGACTGGGCTGCGGAGCTTCAAGCAAGTTCGTGGATCCTGAAACCGGAAAGCTCACACAGTTCCACAATCCTAAAGAACCGGCTGCGTATATTCTTGGTTTTGAAGAGTCAATTGATAAGAAAATAGCGTATTTGGAGGAATTGTTTCCTTCCGTTCACTCTATAGATTAATGAAAGTTCCCCGGTCACATTGCTGATTGGGGAATTTTTTTAGAGATGGTTGTGCAAATGCTCAGGTAATTGTGTATAATGTTATGAATGAACGACCATTCATAATAAAGGGGGAAATGATGATGACAAAACAGATCGAAGTGGAAATTCAAGACAGATTGGCAACGGTTACATTTAATCAACCGTCAGCGATGAATGCAATGGACGGAGAAATGATGAGAGAGCTGGCGGATGTCGTCGATGAGTTAAAAGGGAATTCAACTGTACACGTCGTGCTGTTCCGCGGAGCAGGCCGCGCATTCTCTTCCGGCGGTAACGTAAAAGCGATGCTTGACCCGCACGGACCGATGAAAATGGAAGATATTATGGTCGACTTATCAAGACTTGCTCTAGCTTTGTACAGTATGCCTCAAATCACGATTGCATCTGTCCATGGTGCAGCGGCGGGACTTGGATGCAGTATTGCGATTGCCTGTGATATAGTCATTGCAGAAGAATCAAGCAAGATTGCGATGAATTTCATTGGGATTGGTCTGTTGCCGGATGGCGGCGGTCATTTCTTCCTGAAAGAGCGAGTGGGTACAGCGAGAGCGAAGCAGCTGATCTGGTCGGGTGAAGTGATGGACGGTAAACGTGCAGCTCAGATCGGACTTATTGATCAGGTAGTGGCGGACGGCGAAGCTTGGAATGCTGCACAGCAGCGCGCACAGCAGATCCTGCATTCTCCCACAGCTTCCATGGCTGCATCCAAACAGATTTTACATGCAGCCGGAATTGAAGAACTGAAGAGAGTGGTAGAGTTGGAAAGTGAAGGACAGGCAGCGATGCGCAGAACTTCAGACCACCGGGAAGGAATCCAGGCTTTCGTTGAGAAAAGAAAGCCCAGTTTTACAGGTCAGTAAGGAAGACTGGTGAATTCCTGCTTGTTTTATTTCCCGCGAGTTCTTTAAGTTAATTAGGCAATGACTGCGCCTGCGGCAGAAGGTTGCGTGAAATACTCGACTCTGGCGTTGTTTGGTTCGGCGGGGACGCGTTTTGGTGCGGTGCTGTGACAGTTTGGTTCGCTGAATCTCGCGTAACGTGCAGTTCTGGCTAATTTTGGTTCGTTTCCCGCCGGTTTTGGCTCGGTGGGATGACACTTTGGCGCGTTTCTTTATATACGCTTACACGACAAAGCTGCAGGGAAAGTCAGAAATGACTTTCCCTGCAGCTTTTTTTACTATCATAAACTGTTTTATTGATATTTCGCAGCAGTTTCCCTCCAGGAAAAATACCCTTTTTCAATCGCTCGCAGCAACAGTTCTGCAGAAGCTAGGTTAGTGGCCAGCGGAATACCGTACACATCACATAATCGAAGCAGTGCACTGACATCTGGCTCATGTGGCTGTGCTGTGAGCGGGTCACGGAAAAATAAGATTAAATCCAGTTTTCCAGTAGCGATCATAGCGCCGATCTGCTGGTCACCGCCAAGCGGGCCTGACATAAGACAGTGAATGGAAAGCTCTGTTTCTTCCATGATTCTTTTCCCGGTTGTACCTGTTGCGTAGAGAGTATGTTTTGCGAATATTTGTTCATAGGCAATTGTGAAATTCACTAATTCAGACTTTTTTTCATCATGCGCAATTAAGGCAATGTTCAAACCAGTCACTTCCTTCTACGAGTTATTGACGAGGATAGCTTATCACAAATTTAGAGAAAAATCTCGCTTTTATTGGACTGTATATAAAATTCTCTGATAAAATAATAAATAGCGAAAAAATGGAAGGGTTTACATTTTGCTGTGCTGCTGAAATATTCCTTATACTGAATTTTACGTCATTTTTATTGATTACACTAATACTGTCTAAAAGAAAAAGTTTCCCGGGAAATAATTTGGAGGAAAAGAAGATATAAAGAAAGGAATACATACACTTTTAAACAAATCAAACTCGATATTCTGTTCAATTTAGAAGAAGAATGTCGGTTATATGCGGAAAAAGAGACTGTCCCGTTATAAATCGGGAACAGTCTCTTTTTAAACATGAAATAACAATAGCTTTCCAAGCGGGGAAGCCAGTCGGTGTGTGCGCTCCAGCAACTCTTTTTCAGTGAGCAGCTGGCGGCCCTGTTCTTTTGCAGCGTCATCATTTTCTGCAGTAAAAGCTTCATCTGTAATCAGTGTTCCGTCTTTTTCGTATGCAGTCAGTTTGTATGTCTTCATTCAATCTCCTCCATCTTCTTTTAAATCAGTATACTATGAAATACTAATAATGAATAGTCATTCACTTATATTGCTGTGTAAAGTTTGCTTGACATTAAAAGAAATGTAAAGTAAAGTTTACGTAAAGCTTCCTTTACATTTCGTTGATCAGAAAAGGGTGATAAAGGTGAACAACCACATTAAAGCCAAGCGGGTTGAAATGGGATGGACGCAAGATGGCTTGGCGGAAAAATTAGGTGTGTCACGGCAGACTATTATTTCCTTAGAAAAAGGAAAATATAATCCGTCCTTAGTGCTTGCATTTAAGATTTCAAACTTGTTTGGCTGCAGGATAGAAGAAATATTCATTTATGAGGAGGAATAGATTATGTATGAAGGTTTTAATATTGGTTCATTTTTGCTGGGTTTGCCGCTGGGACTGGCAATTACAGGAATTATACTGTTAATCAGCTGGAGAATCGGTAAGAAACAAAGACGTTATGACGAAAGATATCAGACGATACATCGCCAGGCGCGTTCCTATTCCTGGTTTGCCACAACAGCAGCCGTTTTGATAGGATGGCTGATTGCTATATTAATGGAGGGGCCGGGTCCTGCGTTCTTTATTTTAACAGCAATCTGGGCAGTTCATATGCTGTCTTATACAATCGGTGCAGCCGTTGCCAGCCGAAATAATTAAAGAATCTTGAAACAATTCGAGATGTGGAACGTAGAACTAGATAAAGAGACTGAGAGGAGACTTATATGCATGGCATTACAGCTTGAACAAGTGACCAAACGATTTGGAGACTTTACGGCAGTAGATCATCTGTCACTGACAGTTGAAGAAGGTACGATGTACGGCTTTCTTGGAGCCAATGGGGCTGGCAAGACGACAACTTTCCGTATGATTCTTGGCTTGCTGAATACAACAGAAGGTTCCATCCATTGGAACGGGCAGAAAATAACCTATGCGACAAGCCCGCTCATCGGTTATTTACCGGAAGAGCGGGGACTTTATCCGAAAATGAAAGTGCTGGAGCAGCTTGTTTTTCTTGGACAGCTGCGAGGGATGAATAAAACGGCGGCGAAAAAGGCTGCGCTTCAGTGGCTGGAGCGTTTTGAAGTCCCGCATTATACGGATAAAAAAGTAGAGGAATTATCTAAAGGGAATCAGCAGAAGATCCAGGTGATTGCCTCCCTCATGCATGATCCGAAATTACTGATTCTGGATGAACCGTTCTCAGGTCTGGATCCAGTCAATGTGGAGATGCTGAAACGGGCTATCATCGATTTTCGAAACAGCGGGGCGACCATACTTTTTTCCAGTCACCGTATGGATCATGTGGAAGAATTATGTGAACAGCTCAGCATCATACATCATGGCCAGCAGCTTGTCAGTGGAAATTTACGGGATGTCAAACGGTCATTCGGCAAGCAGAACGTCAGGATACGTGCAGACTTTTCATTGGAAGAATTAGACGCTTTGCCCGGAGTCAATACAGCCCATCATTCATTGGAAGGCGCGGTATTCCAGGTGGAAAATGAAAGCATTGCGAATGAATTGCTGCAGGCTGCATTATTGAAAGGGCCGATTCGCCATTTTGGAATAGAAGAACCATCTTTGCAAGACATATTTATTGCGAAAGTGGGGGAAGAACATGCGTGAGTTTTGGATAATTTTCAGGCAGAGTTTCTTAACGAAGGCGAAAACGAAGTCATTCTTCATCACAACACTTATTATGGTTGCGGGGATATTCCTCTTTGCCAATTTGCCCGGCCTTATTAATACAGCGAGTAAATGGATAGGTGATGGAGAAGAAGATAAAGTTCTCGTGCTCGATGACAGCGGAGTATTGATGGAACGTCTGCAGCCACAGCTGAAGCTGAATGAGGAAGAAATTACAATAGAGATTGCAAATGAAACGAAAGAACAGCTGGAGAAGCAAGTGGAAGCTGAAAAAATAGATGCTTTCATTGAATTACATCTTGATGCTTCACAAACAATACAAGCGACCTATACGTCAGCCAGTTCAGTAGATCAATATTTGCCGTCTTCTTTGCAAGATGCGCTGCAGACTATACAGACAGAAGTGAAAGCCGAACAGCTCTCATTGTCCGCTGATGAAGTAGCTACGCTGTTCGCGCCCATTCATTTTGAGAAGCAAAACATTTCTGCTTCGGCTAAGTCGGAGGATGAGCTGAATCAGGCACGGGTGCTCGTGTATGTGCTGATGTTCGTTATTTATTTTGCAGTCATCATCTATTCTTCGATGATTGCGACAGAAGTAGCCACGGAAAAGTCTTCACGTGTCATGGAAATTTTAATTTCGAGCGTGTCGCCGGTTAAGCATATGTTTGCAAAAGTGCTCGGAATCGGATCACTCGGGATTGTACAGATACTAATTTACGGTGCAGCAGGGCTCATCGCCTATAAAGTGTCTTCAATTGGAGAAGAGAATGACTTTTCGGCATTCTTCAGCTTGGAAAATCTGCAAGTCAGTACGCTGGTCTATGCAGTGATTTTCTTCTTGCTGGGCTATTTTCTTTATGCAACCCTTGCCGCATTGCTCGGTTCGCTTGTCAGCCGGACAGAAGATGTGCAGCAAATGATCATGCCGATGTCCTTGCTGGTAGTCGCAGCGTTCATTATTGCAGCGACGGGCCTTGGTAATCCAGAGTTGGGCTATTTGAAAATCGCATCGTTTGTACCGTTTTTCGCACCGCTTGTTATGTTCTTGAGGGTAGGCATGCTCGATCTGCCATTATGGGAGCCATTGCTGTCCATTGCGATCATGGTCGTGACGATTGCGGTTCTCGGCTGGTTTGGAGCAAAAGTCTACCGCGGAGGCGTGCTGATGTACGGCCCGTCCCGTTCATTGAAAGACTTGAAGAAGGCCATTCAGCTCGGAAAAGAATAAACTTGCAGCCTGTCGCCGAAAGGGGTGACAGGCTTTTTGCATGCACTTTCCAGTTCGAGAGTGCTTATGGTAAAATAGAGAACGAGTATTCGACGAAAGAGGTGCAACTATGGAGGCAATCCGTTTTTTACATACAGCTGATCTGCATCTTGACAGCCCGTTTAAAGGCATGGCAGCAGGTCCGAATGAATTGGCGAGGCTGCAGCAATCTACTTTTTCGGCGTTTGACCGTTTTATTGACTATGCGGTGAAGGTCCGGCCGGATTTCATCGTCATCGTCGGCGATCTTTATGACGGGGAAGACCGCAGCCTGCGTGCACAAATACGATTCCAGCAAGGCATGCAGCGTCTTTATGAAAAGGAAATCCCGGTTTTTATTACATACGGCAATCACGATCATCTGGCGGGCAGCTGGACAAGAGTTTCATTTCCCGCGAATGTACAGACGTTTTCCGAAGAAGTGGAGCAAAAACAGCTGACTATCCGGGGAGAGAAGGTCTTTCTGCATGGATTCAGCTATCCGCAGCGTCATGTGACAGAGCCGATGATAGCGGACTATCCAGTTGCCTCAGATGAGGGAATCCATATCGGTCTTTTGCACGGCAGTGTGGCGGGTGACGCGGAACATGCTGTCTATGCGCCATTTACTGTCAGTGAGCTGCAGGAGAAGAATTATCACTATTGGGCACTCGGGCATATTCACAAACGTCAGCAGTTAGCGGAAGACCCCCCTGTCGTTTATCCCGGAAATCTTCAGGGACGGCATCGTAAAGAGCAAGGTATAAAAGGGTTTTATGATGTATCGATTACCCGCGGGAAAACATCATTGAATTTTGTCAGAACTTCCGATATTGTCTTCAGCCGTCTGACTGTTTCCTGCGAAGGCATTGACTACGCGGATGACTGGGTGACTAGGTGTCAGGAAACAATTGACAGGTTTATCGCAGAGTCGGGCAGTGCGGTGGTGGAATTGATCATGGAAGATACGGAAGGGCTGGCCGGCGACTTGCAGCGTGCGTCGTCAGAATGGGAGTGGCTCGACATTTTAAGGGAGCAATACAGCGGGATAGAACCTTTCGTATGGATCACTTCGATTGACTGGCCGGCTGTTTCGAATGAAGAGCTGCCGGCAGCATTGCTGGAACCGGTTGAACAAACACTGGCAAGCTGGCAGGCGGATGAATGGCAAGGACTTGTGAAAGACCTGTACAGCCACCGTGCCGGCCGATATTTAAAAAGCCTGACCGTGAACGATATGGAACAGCTGAAACAGCAGACTGCGGCTTTATTGGCTGCGGAATTGCTGAAGGAGAGATGATCGAATGAAAATAAAAAAGATTGTCCTATATGGGTTTGGCCGTCATGAGAATCTGGAAATTGATTTGCATTCAGGCATGAATTTGCTTTATGGACCGAATGAAGCCGGAAAGTCAACGATCCAGCAGGCAGTCCTTCATATATTATTTGGTTTCCCGCAAAAGAATCAGCAGGAATTGCGCTATGAACCAAAGACAGGCGGCAAGTACGGCGGTTGTCTGTATATAGCAGACGAGGAATTTGGCAATTGGATGATTGAACGCGTGCGGGGGAAATCTTCGGGTGACGTGGCGATTCGTTTTGAAGACGGACGTTCCGCTGGAGAAGAAGAGATGAAAATATTACTGCGCGGCTATGACCGTCAGGCATTTGAAGCGGTCTTTTCTTTTTCATTGTTTCAATTGCAAGGACTGGAGAAAATGGATGAAGACGATCTGAGCCGGACACTTCTCGCATCCGGTACTACAGGTCTAGATTCATTATGGAAAGTGGAAAAGAGAGTAGAGAGGGAAGCTTCCGATCTATTCAAGAAATCGGGCAGAGTGCCGCCGATGAATCAAAAAGTCACAGAAATCAAAGAACTTGAGCAGGCCATGTTAAAAGAACAGCAGAAACTTGCAGCCTATGAGCCGCTAACGGAACGGCAGAGGGAACTGACGCAGCAGGTGAGAGCACTGCGGGAAGAAGAACAGCAATTGCACAGCCAGGCGGATGAACAAATGCTGGCCATGCAGATCGTGCCGCTGCAGCAGAAAGAACGACAGCTGACTGATCAGCTGTCTGCACTGCCGGATATACATTTTCCTGCTGAAGGCATCCGCCGCTATGAAGAACTGGCCGGCAGACAAGCGGAGCTGGCAATAAGAAAACAGCGTTTATTGAAAGAACAGCAGCAACTCCAGACAGATCTGGTTGAATTGATGCCTGACAGCGAACGCCGGCTGCTCGAACGCTTGACTGCACAAGAAGCTGAATGGCATCGAATGCGGACAGATACACTTTCAGCTGAACAGGAAATCAGACTGCTCGAGACGAAAAGACAGCAGCTGAAAAATCGCCTGGCATTGACTGATATTCAGCTGGAGGCAATGGAGGATCTGGATATTTCGATTCAGCGCGAACGAAAGCTGGAACCGTTAATCGAGCAGCAGAAAGATGCCGAACAGCAGCTGAAAGCTTTGAATCGCATGCTGGCGGAAGCGGAAAATGAGCGCGAGGAAGCAGAGCAGCGAAAACAGCAGCTTGAGCGACAGGCGGTTACACAGCAAGAACTGGAGAAGCTGGAGAAGTGGCCTGAGACTAAACAGCGGCTGGCAGAGGCGAAAGCCATGCTGTCTGTCGCGGATCAACAATCAAATGGCCGTCTGGTCCCTCTGTTTTTACTCGTCATTGGTCTTATTATTGGCGCATATAGTATTTGGCAGCAGCAATGGCTCTTTGCAGCCGCGGGCGCTGTATGTTTAGCCGCAGGTGCATGGCTGTGGAAAAAACGGCCGGCTTCATTGGAAGAGCAACAGGCATTTATACGGGATAATGAACCGCTAGCTGCTGAAATGGAAAGTTTGAGTGTGCGTTTTGAAGGACAGAAACGGGAACAGCAGCAAGTATTTACAGAGATTGAAAAAATGGAACGCAAATTGGGGAATCTCGTTTCAGAGATGGAACAGCTTCATGAGCGAAAGCAGCAAGCGGCCAGTGAGCTGAAGAAGGCTGTGCAGGATGATCCAATTGATCTGACGTTTACTATTCAGGAGAGCTTCCGGATGCTGCGGGAATTGCAGGATGCTTCGGCAGAGCAGCAAACGTGGCGGCAGCGGCTGCAAGCAGGAAAACAGCAACTGCAGGAACGTATGAATGAGGTGGAGGCGCTGCTTGGGCCTGTGCCGGAAAATGCCGTATATGAACGGCTGCGGCAGGAATTGATGAATCAAAAAGAACTTCTCGGAAAATATCGGAGCCGGGAGCAGACACTGCAGAAACTCCAGAGCGATATTCAGGAGACAGATGCACTGCTGCAGTCGATGGAAGCAGAAATTCAAACATTGTTCGATCTGGTTGAAGTTTCAGAAAAAGAACAGTTTTATCGAGCGTTTCAAGACGATCAGCAGGCACAGTTGCTGAAAAGGCAGCTGGCGGAAATTCATTCGCAGCTTTCTCTGTATGGTGATAAACCCCTGACGGCTGACTGGACGCTGCCTGAACTTGAACGCAGCCGGGGGAACACTGCAGAGCGCCTGACAGCTCTTCGCAATGAAGTGACGGAACTAGTCGATGAACAGGTGAAAGTCAGCCATGAGCTTGCACAGATGGGGAAAAGCGGTGCACTCAGTGAACTCCAGCAGTTATTCGAAGTGCGGAAAGCTGAGCTTGCCGATCTGGCGCAGCAATGGATGGTCCGGAAAGCCGCTGCCGAAGCAATCCGGCAGACAATGAGTGAGTGGAAAGAGCATCAGCTGCCGGCTGTCCTTGAAATGGCGAATGACTGGTTCAGCCGTCTGACAGCCAGTCGTTACCGTACACTCGGTTTGACGGCAGAGGGATATTTTCAAGCTGTAACGCACAGCGGTCAATCTTTTCAGATCAATGAGCTGAGTCAGGCAACAAAGGAACAAGCGTATCTTTCATTGAGGCTGGCATTGGCTTCCGCACTTTCTGACCGCGCGCCATTTCCGATTATCATGGATGATCCGTTTGTTCACTTTGATAATGAAAGACTTTCGCGTATGATAGAAATTATTAAAGAATTAGAGCCGTCTCATCAATTTTTATATTTTACTTGCCGCTCAGATATAGAAGCAAAGTGGTTGAGTGACGTACATAAAGTCGAGATCGGTACAAAAGTTAAAGGAGAGATCGATTGATGAAAAAACTAATGGAACACCAAGCGGGAGAACCGGTGGATATGTATTTATTGATTAAGCAGGCTACGAAAGGCATCACGCAGCAGGGAAGTCCATTCATGACGTTGATTCTCCAGGATAAAAGCGGCGATCTCGAAGCGAAACTGTGGGATACGGGAGAAGAGCAGGCGCGTTTGTACAAGGCCGCATCGATCGTAAAAGTTGGCGGCGAAGTTCATGAGTACCGCGGGAAAAATCAGCTGCGCATCAAAGCAATCCGTCCGGTGAAAGAAGAGGAAGGCGTAACGATTGCTGATTTGGTACCCTCTGCTGAAAAAAGCAAAGAAGTGCTGTTTGAAGAACTGATGCAATATTTCTTCGAGATGAAAAATCCGGATATCCAGCGAGTCACCCGTCATCTATTGAAGAAGCACCAGGCAGATTTCATGCTGTACCCTGCTGCGACTAGAAACCATCATGATTATGTAACCGGTTTGCTGGATCACGTCGTATCGATGCTGAAGCTTGGAAAAGCCATCGCAGAGCTCTATCCGACGCTCAATAAAGATTTATTGTACGCGGGAATCATTCTGCATGATATCGGCAAAGTCGTTGAACTTTCAGGACCCGTCGGCACACAGTATACGATTGAAGGGAATCTTCTTGGACATATTACCATCATGGTAAATGAAATTGCCAAAGCGGCAGATGAACTGGAAATTGAGGGAGAAGAAATCATGCTGCTGCAGCATATGGTCCTCTCTCATCACGGTAAAGAAGAGTGGGGCAGCCCGAAACGGCCGATGCTCAAGGAAGCAGAGATCCTGCATTATATTGATAATATCGATGCGAAAATGAATATGCTCAACCGCGTCATGTCCAAGACAGCACCCGGCGAGTTTTCAGAACGCGTTTTTCCGCTCGACAACCGTTCATTTTATAAACCGACATTCGAATAAGTATGTAAATCAAATAAAATAAAATCAGGCTGCTTGTTAGAAGGCAGCCTGATTTTTTTATTAGAGCTCTTCATCAAAACGTGTGCTTGACAGTTTATTTCATGAGCAGTTTGAGATTTGGCTGTGATCGTGCAGTATAGCATGGTAAGTGGGTATGAGACCGTTTCCCTGCGTTTCAGGCGGACGCTTTCGGGAGGGCCCTCGGTGAGCCAAGCGAACAGCGAAGGGTTCGCTTTGCCGTATTTCTGCGCTCTTTGCGGAAATTAAGGCAAACTGTGCTCATAACGCTACGCTTTTATTCGCAAAAGCCTTTCTTCGTAAAGGCTTTCGCTCCCGCAAGTTGTCTCATCCTATCGGGCTGATCCTCCCCGAGTGTTTTTAGCCGCGGGCTCACACGAAGTGAGTCATGCAACCGTTGCCGCAGGACGCGGCGTACTTAGGTTGCCTGGAACGAAGGTACACTGGCTTGTGTTTCAAATTTTTATGTGAGTTGCAGTATGAGCATACTATTTGAGATTATTACGATAGGTGAGGTATTCCATGCATTACTTATCATTCTGCAAAGGCTGAGATTCTCATGAACAATGCGTTTACAAAGTCTAGAATAGAAAACCATACCCACTAAATCCGCACTCTGCAAGTGAGCAGTGCTACATAATTTCTCCGATAACAGCGAAGGCGCAACTGCGGGGTAGGCCGTTGCTATAAGACAGCTGGCACGTCCTTCGCCAGTAGGCTCATAGCGTAAGGCAATCCCCCAGCGCCGTAGCGAGTTCAAACTGCAAACTTACACTTCGTATAATAGTCCTTCAAAGTCGAGCAACCAAACCCGCACATACTACAAAATCCATACTTCGTAAAGATGTATAGCATAATTTTCGCAATACCTTCCAGACAAGTTGTCAAGAACCGATTTTTGTGCAGGCCCTATATTTGCAGGCTTCATTTGATCATGAAAAGCGTGCGGGCGCTCATACAATTCCACTGGTGATCATACATCATCGGTAACCGATCATTGACGCCTTTCAAGTGATCATAGCGGCAGAAAACTTGATCATAGTGTGACCCCCTGTGATCATAGATGCCGTTTCATTCAATAAAAAACTCCCCCGGCACAGCCGGAGGAGCGGTTAAATCATTATTTACTTTCTTCTGCTTTTGCATCGTCTTCTTCTACTTCAACAGCAGGAGTTTCTTCTGGTTCTGCAGGCTGTTCCTTGAATAGATCAAGCGCTGATTTAAGATCTTCATCTTTAATCTTGACATCTGCATCTTTCACTAATTTAGAAACTTTCGTCAACAGTTCATTCTCATCAGATTTTTCCATCAACAATTCGTGGCGAATTTCTTCTTTTTCTTCATCTGATGTTTTTGCATCTTCTTTTTTACGCTTTTCTTTCACTTCGATGATGTGGAAACCATGTTCTGATGCAACTGGCTCACTGATTGTACCCGGCTCTAAATTATAAGCTGCTTCCCAGAATTCAGGAACCATAGCGCCGTAACCGAACCAGTCCAGATCGCCGCCTTCTTCTTTAGATCCTGGATCTGTAGAGTATTCCTTCGCTACTTTTGCAAAGTCTTCTCCCTTGTCCAGCTTTTCTTTTACTTCTTTAGCTGTTTCTTCATCTTCTACAAGAATGTGACGCGCGTTAATCTCTGACTGAGATTCTTCAATACGCTTATTCAATTCTTCATCAGATACTTCTACGCCGTCAGTCAATGCTGCTTCTTGCAGCTTCTGCAGGCGAATCATTTTCTTGAAGCTGTCAGGAGTCTGGCCCTGCTGTGCCAAAAATGCTTCGAAGTTATCACCAAGCTGTTCTTTGTTTTTGTTGAATTCTTCGTCTACTTGCTTTTCGTCAACCTTATACTTATCTTCAAGAACTTTTTCGAGAACAATCATCTGCAATGCTTGTTCGCCGACGGAGTCCTTCATTTCTTTGTAGAATTCTTCTTTTGTTACGTCACCAGCTTTGGACGTCATGACTTTTTCGCTGTCTCCGCCACCAGAACAAGCGGATAAAGCTGCAACAGATGCTGCGAGTGTAAAGGCTAAAATTTTCTTTTTCATTAAATAACTCCCCTAATCTAAATATCATTTCAAGATATCACTATAGCATAAAACGTTTGAAAAACAAAAAGGTTCCTTCTTTTCATTCGCCCAACCGTCTTTTTCCTGCTTCGCATAAGATACAGTGTGAAAGGGGGTGCCTTCATGAGCGGTTATAACCAAGGCGGAGCAGGTACATCCGGTTTTGCTTTAATTGTTGTATTGTTCATCTTGTTGATTATTGTCGGTGCAGCGTACTTGTATTAAAAAAAGCCCGTTCCCTATTAAATAGGGGCGGGGTTACATACTGGTTTTATGCACTATAGAAAACTTCCACATATAAGGATAAAATGAGGATTGTGATGAGAATATTCACCGTCCGATAGATTTTCGGCTGCTTCTCCTCAGGTATCTCTTTGGATTGGCAAAGCGCAAATGTCATTTTATTAATTTGGTATAGATAAAACAGTGAAAAAAGAATGGTAATCGTAATAACCATTGTTGACCTCCTCGGTATGCTTTATGTGACTGTACCCATCATAGCAGAATCTCTGCCTAAAAGAAAAAAACAGCATTGCTGATGTTAAGATTCTATTTTTGTCTTTTGAAGATAATCATTTGAATCTTCGTAAGTTTTCTCGATATTCTGAAAACCTTTTTCGAAAATATCCATGAAGTCATCTCCGTAAATATTGCGCAGTACGGACATCACTTCCAGAAACTCTGGGAATTTACCGTAAATGTCTCTGATAGGCAAAGAACCTTTAAGAATGCTGTAATCTTCATTGTGATAATTTGCGTTCATTTCAATCAGCAAGTTTTTCCCTTCCTCGGTTACAGTCACATATGTATTGCGGCGGTCATCATTTTTCTTTGAAAAATATAAAAGCTCCCGCTGTTCAAGTTTCTTCGAAAAATTGAAGGCAGTAGAAACATGCATGACACCGAATTTGGCGATATCCGAAATCGTGGCGCCTTCCATGTGGTAAGCAATCCATAAAATGTGATGCTCATTAATATTCAAGTCATAAGGTTTGATCCATTGCTGCCAATCTTTTTCAACGGCTTTCCATAATGCCTTAGACATTTGGGCGACGCGCTGGTTGAAGATCATGGCGTCTTTGCGTGAAATATTCTGCTCTGCCATCAGGGCACCTGCTTTCTTTCAGTTATTTTTATTTATTATACCAAAAAAGCAACAAATAAAAAAGACGGAATAATAAAATAACTGATACTGGGTGCAAGTGCCTGCAGAACGGTGCCGAACGATCCAGCTGAATTCTGCAGCCTCTCCTTACACATGGATGATCAGTCAGGTGCTTGAACTGATATACAGAGGGGGATGAAGCAGACCTATCGACTGCCTATCGACTTTTCTAAATCGTCCAGGGCATTTTGAATAGCCGAAATTTCTTTTTCTAATCTTTTTTTATTATGTTCTGTTGAACGCTTCCAGTCCGCTACGGAGTCTTTCATTCCTTCGACAGTCTCGGGTACAAGTTCTTTTGCTTCTTTAGATAGGTTGGTTACAGAATCTTTAAGGTCGTCGACTTTCCCTTTCACATCTTTCAGCTTATCTTTCAGATCCAATGAAGCGGTTTTTACGCTGGATCGCAGCTCGCTGCCAGGCTGTGGCGTGGAGTATAGTACGGTGATAGCGGAAGTAACGGCGCCAGCCGCCAGTCCAATAAAGAATGTAGACGCTTTCATGTTGAAAACACTCCTTTTAATTTAGTAGTTTATTTTATTAAAGCACGTGAACCTAAGCTCAGGCAAGAGAACACGTGAAATTATTATATAGACAAAAGCTTTCTAAATATCTATCGGTAAGGAGTTGGAATCCCTTTTTCCGGCGTTTCTATCAAACCCATTATAGTAACTGAACTATCTTATGCTTCCAAACGCTGTTTAATATTCGCAGCCAGTTCGGTAAGTACGTCTGTCGGGAATTGCTCTACTTTTGGCTGGAACTCTAACTGGAAGCCGTCTGTATTGTCATATCTTGGGATCAGGTGCATGTGGAAATGATAGACGGACTGTCCAGCGAAGGAGCCGTTGTTCTGCAGCAGGTTCATTCCGGCTGGCTGAAATTCTTCTTTCAACGCTGCAGCGATCCTTGGGGCTGCTTTAAATAAGTTCGCAGCTTCATCTTCTGTCATTTCATACAGGTTTTCACGGTGTGTTTTAGGTATGAGAAGGACGTGCCCCTTCGTAACAGGCATAATATCCATAAAAGCGATGACATGCTCGTCTTCGTACACTTTTTCTCCAGGGATCGAGCCTTCAACAATATTGCAGAAAATACATGATGTCATTTCTACACTTCCTTTCATGTTTGGATGTATTGTAGCATATTTTCAAATAGTTCACTAAGGCAGACTAAGCAATTTTATAAATTCTTTGGTAAAATGAAAAAGTGGATTGGAGGAAATACAATGGCGATTTTAGAATTAGAACATGTAACAGGCGGTTATACGCGCAAGCCTGTTCTGCACGATCTTTCCTTTCAGATTGAAGAAGGCGAACTGGTCGGTTTAATTGGACTGAACGGCGCGGGTAAAAGTACTACAATCAAACATATTATCGGGCTTATGAATCCTCTCGAAGGTCAAATAAAAATCGATGGCGCCACGTTCAGCGACAAAGCGCATTATCGGCAGTCATTCAGCTATATTCCTGAAACTCCGGTGCTTTACGAAGAATTGACGCTACTCGAGCATTTGGAAATGACGGCGATGGCTTACGGATTGGACAAGCAGCAATTCGAGGCACGTACAGAACAGCTGCTGAAAGAATTCCGGATGGAAAAGCGGCTGAAGTGGTTTCCAGCTCATTTCTCGAAAGGGATGCGTCAGAAGGTCATGATCATGTGCGCCTTTCTAGTGGAACCAAAACTGTATATAATTGATGAACCATTTGTCGGTTTGGACCCGCTTGCGATCCGTGCATTGCTGGATCAGATCATCGAGCGGAAGAATGCAGGTGCTTCCATCCTGATGTCTACACATGTCCTCGCGACAGCTGAAAGATACTGTGACCGTATTATCCTGCTGCATGAAGGCCGTGTGCGTGCAAACGGAACGATGGATGATTTGCGCAAGGCATTCGGACGCCCGGATGCCACGCTGGATGATTTATATATTGCGATGACCGAGGAAACTGAAAATGAACAATATGTATGATATTTGGGGCAAACGCTTCTTTCATTACATCAATGAACTGCAGAAGTATATGCGCTATGTATTCACGGGACATCTGGCCATAGTCTTCATGTTCGCAATCGGGGCAGGGGGGTATGCATACAGTGAATGGCTGAAAGAAGTGCCGGTCAATTTTCCGTCTGCTCTGATCGTGTCGGGTATCATTGCGTTATTACTAATGAAATCAGCGCCGACGACGCTGCTTGAGCCTGCTGATATTGTCTACTTTCTGCCTTTGGAAGACAAGCTGCCTGGTTATATGAAGCGGGCGGTTACGTGGTCGACTTTTGCACAGCTTCCGCTTCCATTGGCTGCAGCTATCGTGTCCCTGCCTTTATTGAAGGCAACAGAAATAGGAACGGGCACTGTTTATATACTGCTAATCCTGTTGATCATCGGAATGAAAGGATTATTTGTCGGCGCAGAATACAGTGTGAGAATTGCGGAGCATAAATTTGTCTGGCCTGACCGGATCATTCGCTTATTGCTGGCATTTGTGACAGTTTACTTCACGCTAGTGTGGAGTCCGATTGCATTTTTCATTGGTTTACTGGCTGCTATACTTTATATGAAGTGGTGGGAAAAACAGGCGAGTCAAAAACCATTCCCGTATGAGCAATTCATTGAGTTGGAACAAAACCGTATGATGCGTTTCTATCGGTTTGCTAACTATTTTACGGAAGTGCCGCATCTGGTCGGTTCTGTCAGCAAACGCAACTGGCTGAAGTTTGCGATGAAAAAAGCTGCGTTCAATAGAGGGGATGTACAAACTTATTTAGTAGGACGTACATTCATACGGACAGATGACACATTTTGGCTGTGGGTGAGATTGACAGCATTATCTGCTCTTGGGGCATTCTTGATTCCTTTGCCGATCGTGTCATTCATATTCGTCGGAGCACTGGCATTCGCAACGGCTGTTCAACTAATTTTGGCGCTGGAAGGCAAAGTGGAATTCACAATGGATCAGTTATTCCCTAAAGAAACAGGGGCATCTCAAGTGAAAGCTGTCCGTTCGCTCGTCAGAAAACTTATTACATTACAGGCAGTTATCTTGCTGGCGGCCGCACTGCCGCAGTACGGATTTAGTCTGAACCCTGTGCTGATTGCAGCGGTTGCATTGATCGTAGGGGAAGCGACGATTCGTTTGACGAAAGAGCAGGAAACCCCGTGACACTTCAACTGTGGTGGATTACAATAGACAGAACTGAATTATCTGAATATATATACCTATCACCCGGCTTACTGATTAAATAGAAATCATCCAAAAGTTCGAATATTTAGTATTGTGGTTGCATTCCGGGTTTCTTTGCATATATAATTACTAAAAGGTAACAGGGGTGAGAGAGATGAACAATAACAACTCATATGCTGAATTTTTAAAAGCCGTAGGGAACAACAGCACTTCTCTCCAGGCGGAAAAGTTGCTGAATGAAATTTATTGGGATCTTTTTTTACAGCACATTCATTGGGAACAGACGCAGACCCGGATTATGAAACTTATTGACGATGCTCTGGATTGCCGCGATGAAGAGGCATTTGACAGGTATACGCAGCAATTAGCAGATTTTAAGCAGGAGCAGGGATATGAATATAAAGTGAAATAATAGAAAGACACTATGC
>NZ_BRCD01000031.1:0-37375 GCF_023707945.1 Sporosarcina sp. NCCP-2331 | reverse complement strand
TTAACCTTCCCTCTGGATTTAGAAACATATTTTTACGTCTGTCAAAGTTAATGTTTTCCCTTGCCACTCATAAACAAAATGGCCTGATTATTGAATAAACTGTCACTTTAATAATCTATTTTAACACAAGATTCCCTGCTCACCTTTGATTGACAAAATTTAACGGCCTGCATATACTATATACATTAACATATGAACAAACTTTCATGTATTCATATAATGACACAAGAGGTGATGTAAATGACTGAAAAGGAAGAAGTAAGAGAGGCAGACATGCTGAGTGAGGATTTGGAACAGGATGTAGCGAGTTTATTCAGCGCGCTGTCCAACCCGACGCGAATTAAAATTCTTTATCTTTTGAAACAGCAATCACTGACGGTGACGCAAATCTGCGACAGGTTGGATGTCTCGCAAAGCGCAGTCTCGCATCAGCTTCGGGAATTAAAATTTGCACGGCTGGTCAGAAACCATAAACATGGAAGAGAAATGATCTATCAGCTGGATGATGACCATGTACATCAAATTTTTGAGGTTGCGATAGAACACGTAAAGGAGATCTATCACTATGAGTGAGCATTCAACGAATCACCGTGCGAGTTCCTGCAGTCATAATCACGACCATGATCACGAGCATGGCGGGAACTTGGCAATTGTTTTATATCTGATCGGGCTGGGAGCATTTTTGGTCGGTTTAGTTGTCGGCTCGGATCTGTGGCAAATGATTTTATACCTCACAGCGCTTGTGATCTCAGGTTACCATATTATCATTGAAGGATTCTCAGATACGTTCCGGCAGACGGCGAGGAAAAAGAAATTCACACCGAACGTCCATATATTAATGACGCTTGCGGCTATTGGGGCGGTCATTATCGGTGAATATCGGGAAGCGGCGCTGCTTATCCTCATTTTTGCGGGGGCTCATTTTTTAGAAGAGTATGCAGAAAAGAAGAGTAATAAAGAGATTACGAGCCTATTAAAATTGAATCCTACGTCAGCGAGAAGAATCCAGGCGAACGGGGAAGTAGAAACCGTCGACGTTTCCGAATTACAAATTGGCGACCGGCTGTCTATTTTAAACGGAGACCAAATTCCGACAGACGGTGTCGTCCTTTCAGGGAGTTCCTCTGTAGACCAGGCATCGATCACAGGAGAGAGTATGCCGGTAGAGAAAAAAGAGGGAGATATGTTATTCGGCAGCACGATTAACGGGGCGGGAACGATGACAATGGAAGTGACGAAGGATAGTTCGGACACAGTCATTTCGAAAATCATCCAGCTGGTCAGCCAGACGCAGAATAACGTTTCGAGAACGGCTGCTTTCATCAAGCGGATTGAGCCGGTCTATGTCAAGATTGTCATTTTGCTGACGCCGTTGTTTTATTTATTGGGCTATTATGTCTTCCAGTGGACAGCATATGAAAGTTTCTACCGGACGATGGTCTTTCTGATTGCGACATCGCCGTGTGCGCTTGCGGCAACGGATATACCTGCGACTCTTTCGTCGATCAGTAACTTGGCGAAGCGCGGGGTGCTGTTCAAGGGAGGATCCTACTTATCGAATCTGGCGGATCTAAAGGCAGTGGCATTTGATAAGACAGGGACACTGACAACAGGAAAGCCGGTGGTCACAAACACCTATTTCGAGGACGGAGTGACGGATGAAGAGCAACAAGCTTTCATTCAGACGATTGTTTCAATGGAAAGCAAGTCGAATCATCCGCTGGCACAGGCGATTTTACAGTATTTCGATGAGGTGGCACCGTTAGAGCTGGAAGTAGAAAACCTGATCGGCGTGGGTCTTATTGCAAAGGCTGGAGATGCTACTTACAAAATCGGCAAGCCGTCATCTTACGGGACTATATCTGCTGCACTGCAGAAACAAACCGAGGTTTTTGAAGAAGAAGGAAAAACAGTGGTTTATTTCGGATCTGAAGAGGAAGTGCTTGGACTGCTGGCAATCCAGGATGTGCCGAAAGAAACTTCATTGGAAGCAATCCGTTACTTGAAAGAGCAGAATATCCATACGATCATGATTACTGGAGATGCGAAGCGCACGGGTGAAGCGATCGGCCGGACGCTCGGGATTGATGAAGTGCGGGGCAATGTCATGCCGGAAGAAAAGGCGGATATTATTACGGAATTGAAAAAGACCTATCCGGTGACGGCGATGGTCGGGGATGGCGTGAACGATGCGCCTGCACTTGTGGCAGCCGATGTTGGAGTGGCGATGGGCGAAGGAACGGATATTGCGATTGACGTGGCGGATGCTGTGTTGATGAAGAGTGATTTGACGAAGTTTTCCTATACTCACCAAGTGGCGAAAAAGCTGCGGAAAATCGTTATGCAGAATATTATCGCTGCACTGGCGGTTGTCGTTTTCCTGGTCATTGTAAATATGACGGGCAATATGGATATGACATCTGCCGTGATCATCCATGAAGGCAGTACGCTCGCGGTTATTTTGAATGGACTTCGGATGTTGAAGGAAGTGGAACGGTAAAAAGAAAGGTAAAGTGTTTTATAAGAGTAACTGCCCTGCATGCTTGATCAATTGCAGAGGGCAGTTACTTTTTTATAATCTCTATGAATTGTTTTCTCTTTACGATTAGTGAATAATACTACATACAAAGACATTTAAAAATCTATTTTTTAGCAATATGAACGGAGGAACCATGCGATGTTAAAGATTCTGAAAAACTTATCGGCATATAAATGGCTGGTGGCGGTCATCTTCGGCCTGGTATTCCTTCAGTCGATGTCTGAGCTATATTTGCCGACGCTTATGGCTGACATTATTGATCACGGGGTGGTCGTCGGAGATATCCCGTATATATGGAAGATCGGCGGTTTGATGCTAGGTGTTTCTGCACTCAGTGCGATCGCTTCCGTCTCTGTCAGTTACTTTTCTTCCAAAACGGCGATGGGGCTCGGCCGCGATATTCGGCGGAAAGTGTTTACACATGTCGAAAGCTTTTCGCAGCAGGATTTCGACAAAATAGGCACGGCTTCATTGATCACCAGAACGACGAATGATATTACACAAATTCAGCAAGTCGTCATCATGATTTTACGGATGGTGCTGAGCGCGCCGATCATGTTCATTGGCGGGCTGATTATGGCGTTGTCAAAAGACGTCAAATTGTCGCTGGTCATTGTGGCGGCGATGCCTGTTTTAGTCGCCCTCATCTTCTTTGTGTTCCGGAAAGGAATGCCGCTTTTTAAAGCTGTTCAGAAGCGGATCGACCGTTTGAACTTAGTGTTGCGGGAGAATTTGACCGGGATCCGTGTCGTCCGTGCATTCAATCGGGAAGAAGAGGAACAGAAACGCCTGCGTGAAGCGAATGAAAACTTGCGGGACGTGTCGATTAATGTTAATCGGGTCATGGCCTTTTTGATGCCGGTTATGATGCTCATTATGAACCTGACTGTTGTCGGCATCATCTGGTTCGGCGGCATTCGGATTGATAATGGCTCCATGCAAATCGGTGACCTGATGGCGTATATCCAATACGTCATGCTCATCATGTCTTCACTCGTCATGGCATCGGTTATGTTCATCATGATTCCGCGTGCAGCAGTTTCTGCCAACCGGATTAACGAAGTGCTTGAAATGCAGCCGACGTTCTTGGACGAAGGGACCGACAAAGCAGATAAAGAGCCGGGGTCCCTGGAGTTCGAACATGTTTCATTCGGATATCCGGGTGCTGAAGAACTGGCGCTTGAAGATATTAATTTCAAGACAAAAGCCGGTGAAGTGACGGCCATTATCGGCGGGACAGGCGCTGGGAAAACCACATTGGTCAATTTGATCCCGCGCTTTTACGAGGCGACGAGCGGTACGATTCGCATTAACGGTGTGGATATTAGAAAGTCCTCCCAAGAGGAAATTCGCTCTAAAATTGGCTTCGTTCCGCAAAAAGCCTTGCTTTTTTCAGGCACGATTGCAGAAAACATCCGCTACGGCAAACCGGATGCCACTTCGAATGAAATCGAATATGCTGCAGAAGTTGCTCAGGCGAAGGATTTTGTCGAAAGAATGCCGGATGGCTTTAATTCGGTCATTTCCCAAGGCGGTTCCAATCTGTCTGGGGGACAGAAGCAGCGTTTGTCGATTGCCCGTGCACTCGTACGGAAACCGGATATTTATGTATTTGACGACAGTTTTTCTGCACTCGATTATAAAACGGATGCCAGATTACGGGCTGCCCTGCATGAAGAAACGGAAGAGGCGACAGTCGTCATTGTAGCCCAGCGTGTCAGCTCCGTCATGGATGCAGACCGGATCATCGTGCTGGATCACGGAAAAATGGCCGGCATCGGCACGCATGAAGAACTTCTTGAAACCAATGCTGTCTACCAGGAAATCGTGGAATCGCAGCTTTCAGAGGAGGATATCGCATGAGTGAACGAAAACAGCATCCGCATAGCGGCGGAGGTCCCGGCCATGGAAATATGATGATGGCGGGACAAAAACCGAAGAATTTTAAAAAGACGTTCCGCCGGCTCCTTGGTTATCTGAAACCGCATCGCGGCAAATTGCTCGCTGTATTTTTTGCGGCGGTTCTCAGTACCGTGTTCATGGTGCTTGGTCCGAAAATTATGGGGAACGCGATTACGGAACTGTTTGAAGGCGCGTATGGCAAGTTCAATGGTATTCCGGACGCTTCGATTGATTTTGGCGTCATCGCAAAATTATTATTGTTGCTCGGAGGATTGTATATCGTAAGCAGTATTTTCAGCTATATTCAGCAGTTCATTATGGCGGGAGTCTCACAGCGCACAGTTTTTGATCTGCGCGAAGATGTTAATCATAAGCTCGAGAAGCTGCCATTGAAATATTATGACGGGCATCCGGTCGGCGATACATTAAGCCGCATGACGAATGATATTGACACGATCGGCAGTACGCTGCAGCAGACCATTACGCAGTTCATTACAGCAGTCGTGACGATTATTGGAATCTTGGTGATGATGCTGTGGATCAGTCCGATGCTGACGATCATTGCGCTCGTCACACTGCCGCTGTCCCTATTTGTTATCCGTCCTTTCTTGAAACGGTCGCAGCAGCATTTCAAAGATCAGCAGCGGACACTGGGGAATTTAAACGGTCATATTGAAGAAATGTACACAGGCCATCAGGTCGTTAAAGTGTTCGGCCATGAGAAAAAGGCGATTGCTGAATTCGAAGAGGTCAATGAGCAATTATACGATGCGGGCCGGCGTGCGCAGTTCATTTCAGGTATCATCATGCCGATGATGACGCTGATCGGAAACTTAAGCTATGTGCTCATTTGTGTCATCGGCGGAATTTTAGTTACACAGCGCGCGATTTCCATCGGGGACATCCAGGCTTTCATTACGTATATGAAGCAGTTTACACAGCCAATTACGCAGACAGCTAATATCGCCAACGTCATTCAATCGACAATTGCTGCCGCAGAGCGTGTATTCGAACTGCTCGATGAGGAAGAAGAAGTCGAAGAAGTCACCACGGTCAGCCTGAAACATGCGAAAGGGGAAGTGGACTTTGAGCATGTGGACTTCGGTTATGGAGATGATTTGCTGATCACGGACATGAATCTTCACGTCGAGCCGGGCCAGACAGTCGCAATTGTCGGACCGACCGGAGCAGGGAAGACAACGATTATCAATCTGCTCATGCGGTTCTATGAGCTGAATGGCGGCACGATCAAAATTGACGGACTCGACACGAGGGAAATGTCACGTGAAGATTTGCGGACCACATTCGGAATGGTGCTACAGGATACTTGGCTGTTCAACGGCACGATCCGTGACAATATTGCGTTCGGCAATAAAGAAGCAACGGAAGAACAAATTATTGAAGCGGCACAAGTGACCCGTGCAGACCAATTCATCCGGACACTTCCAGAAGGCTATGACACCGTCCTGAATGAAGACGCGTCCAATGTATCGGCCGGCCAGAAACAGCTCATCACCATCGCGCGTGCCATCCTGGCGAATCCGTCGATCATGATTCTGGACGAAGCGACATCCAGCGTCGACACACGGACCGAGCTGCTGATCCAGCAGGCCATGAACCGCTTAATGGAAGGCAGAACCAGCTTCGTCATCGCCCATCGCCTGTCAACTATACAGGGCGCCGACTTGATTCTCGTTATGGATCGTGGCGAAGTGATCGAGCAGGGAACTCACGCAGAACTGCTCGAGCAGGAAGGTTTCTATGCGGATCTTTACTACAGCCAGTTTTCGGATAAGCCGGCAGTATAATTTACCTTATAAAAGGGCAGTTTGGGAATTTTATCATTCCAAACTGCCCTTTTTTCAATTAAAACTCTCTGACTTTTCGTGTACGCTCATAAACTGTCTGCAAGTGCTCATTAACCACGGTTACGCGCTCATAACATCTTCACAAGCGATCATTGCGTCCCGTCAAATGCTCATATAGCAGCCATTCACGCTCATAAACCCCGTCTACGCGCTCATAGAGCAAATTATTCCACCTGGATTTCAGCGCTTCGCTTCGCATACCAGACGAAAAACTGTTCGGCATCGTCAATCGGCACATCTTTTAGCGTTTCATGGCGGACCGACTGCGCTCGGTTGATGAAACCGATTGTCGCCAAGCCTGTCCATTGCTGAAATTTTGTTCGCTTCACCGACACTTCGATGATTTTATCGCGGCGAGACAAGTATGTCGTTGTCTCCAATGCCCCTTCTCTCACTTGGATCAGTCCGTCTGTCACCGCATATTTTGTATTCCAGTAATCCGCAATACGGCTTAGAACAAGAACGAGCAACAATCCCAATGAAGCCGTCCACCATGCTGCCTGAAAACCGAATGGCTCAGGTTTTATAAATGCCAGTATGACCGTCACCACAAGCCAGAACCAGTAAGGCCTCACCAATCGGACAGCCAGTGATTTACGCGGCAGCCGTTTTAGCTCGCTGCTCACTTTATAATCCGGCAGCAGTTCAGAGATGATGGAATTGGCGCGGTTGACAGGCAGAAAAGGATACAGAATACTGATTTCCTGCTCACCTTCGCCTAAACCGCCTGCGCTGATCAGCTTCACTTCTGCCAGTCCAAGCAGCCGTTTCATGAAGGATTGGGTAATCTCCACACCTTGCACGCGACGCTTCAAAATCGAAAAAGCCGATTCATTGAGCACGCCTTTTGAAATATAGATGCGCGAATCATCCGAAGCAATCTCATATTTTCCATACGTAATAAAAGTCCGAATGAAACCTGCAGCGAAAGAGACAATAATCAGCAGGATAGTAGCCACTGCAATCACCCAACCGGACGTCAATACTGCCAGCAGCCAGCCTTCCACTCTTTCTTCCACGTTAAATACCGCATCCAGTTTGGAAAACAACGAACCCGCGATGGCAATCAGGAATAGAAAGCTGAGTGATGTAAATGTGGCTTTGATCAGATCTCCGCGCGTAGGCGTGAAGTGGATGACACGGTCAGGTATTCTGACTCCAGGAACTGTTTCATTCGCCGTTTCTGCCGATGCTCGTTCAGCAGTAGTCCCATCCACCAGTACCTCGAGGCGGTCGGCTTCCTCTTTTGTCAACACCGCAAATTCCACAGAAGCATCCGCACTGCCGGCTCCCGTTTCAAATGTTATGGATGTCATACGGAACAATTTATGTAAAAAAGATGTTTGCCTCTGCACATTTTGGATTTTCTCATAATACACGGTCCGTTCAATTTTCGAGAAGATTCCTGATTTGATGTGAAAACCTTGGTCGTCTGTGGCGTATCGATTGGCAAACCACTTCATGACCAATGTGATGAGTGTGAGGGCGGTAACAGCCAGGAACCCCCATTGGCCGATTTGGATCAGTACAGACGTCGAGCCAAACTTAACGACAAACAGAAGAAAAGCAAAAATTGCTGTACTTTTAATAAAACCTGCCACCTCGAAAAGAATGGTGAGCGGATGATAGCGCTGAAAAGACATCATTCATCCGCCTCCTTAATTTTTGCTAAGTGAGCAATTTGATTGCGCAGATCAATCGCTATCTGTTTCGGCAGACCTGAAATCCCGTGGGTCGAACCCATCGTTTCAACTGCTACTGTATACAAGTTGTATTTGCGTAAGATCGGTCCCTGATGAGTTGAAACGGCTTGTATTTTAGTCATCGGCACCAGTTCGTGTTGCTCAACGAACGCACCGGTTTTTAACTGCAGGAATTCTTCGTCCACTCCATAACGTGTGTTTTTATAAGTATAAAGCGGCCGTAATCCGATAGACCAGACAGCGGAGATAACTCCGCAAACTGCAAAAGCAAGCAGAATCCAGCGTGACCAGCTGCCCAGTGAAAAATAAATACTGACAGCATATAAAACAGCCAAGACGATAAAGCCGGTCAGATGGCTGATCACCGAACTCCATCGCAAAGCAGGAATAATTTCTTTAACGAGCCGATTGGCCGGTTCTTGAATTTCTGTATACATGAGCCTGCCTCCTATAGAAAATCTGGTTACCCCCTGTACGCAACCGGCCAATAAAAGTTTCATTGTTGGCTTTTAGTTCATAAAAATACAGCACTCTCTCCAAAGAGAAAGTGCTGTATGGTTTATTTCCAACCTGTCACATCCTGAAAAAACTTAGACTGCTCTGCTTGTTCAATCGGATATGAAAGCGGGTCGTAGGTAATAGTGACAGTCGAAAACGGTTTAATTTGTTCAACAGAGCCAGCAACCTTAAACCGGGCGAATTGATTTGATGCCTCCAATTGTTCTGGTGACATGCTGTTCACTAATTCAGGGTCTAAATCATAGACAGCCGATACCGTGTCTTCTTCCACCGAGGTCACCAGGACTTCCCAATCTACATAATTTGTGTCCGTAGATGGAGTTGTAATTTGCTTCTTTTTCATAAAAGAAACAATCTCTTTATCATGTTCCTGCATAAAACTGTCCAGCACTTCACGATGAGTCGTCATGTTTTCAGGCGGATGCTTGACCAGCCAATTTACAGCTTGGTTATAGCGGATTGTTTGAGGAATAATGTGCTCGAAATATTCATTATACGTATAGCCGAATGTTTCTAATTGCGATTGTTCAAGCGACTGCAGCTCTTCCGCCGAGAAACCATCATAAAAAGTTTGCTGCTGTTCTTTCGCCTCTTCTTCAATTGCCTTTGCATCTTCCTTATACCCTTTAGTTTTTGCATACTCGATCAGTGAATCAGCGTAGAGAACTTGAAGTAATAAGTTATATCGCATGATGCTGCCGGGCGGGTGTTCAAGTCCTTCATTCAGCAAGAGAAGATCATAATAAGTTTCATCTATTTCATATGCACCGCTTTGTTTGTCTGAGAATTCTCCTGTAAATATATTGAACGCAAAGAACATAACGGCGGCCAGGACAATAGCTGTAGCAACGAATGGAAATGGATTTCTTCTCTTTGGCTCGCGTCTCCCAGAAAGTATCCGGTGTTTTACTTCTTCTTTATCACCCGATACATTCCCGGCAGCTGCCTCCAAACTTCTTTTTACTTCATTCATCGGACAGCACCTCCCAATTTTCGTCTGTCAGTTGATCTTTCAGTAATTTACGTGCTTTAATCATCCTCGTTTTTACTGTGTTTTCTGAGAGGTGCAGAAACGCTGCGATTTCTCTCATGTTATACTCCTCATAGTAATAAAAAATAATAATTTCTCGATACTTTATGGGAAGCCCCAGCACCGCAACCGCAAGCTCAGTTCGTTCTTCCTGCAAAATTAATGCATCCTGTTCGGTATGTATACTGTCGATCCAGTTTTTACTGAGCTTTAAATGGCGGAATGACCAGCTCCGTAAATAATCTTTGCAGCGATTGATCGTCATTTTCGTCAAATAGGCCCGCAGCTTTCCCTGCTCTTCATAGTTCGGGTTATTGTAATAGGAGATAAATACATCCTGCACGATATCTTTCGCCGCTTCCCGATCCCGCAAATAAAAGAATGCCATTTTGAGTAAGTGCTCCCCGTATTCATCTACGGCCTGTTCTAATTCCAATGAATCCATCATTCTCACCGCCTCTCTACTACTATAACGAAGCTCAAACTGGAAAGGTTTTAAAATTAGGCAGTTGTTTAATTCAGCAAGATACAGGGCATTTGACGAATGAGAGGCTTCTTTTTTTAAATCGATGAACAGTTCGATATAATAGGGAGAGAGGTGTTATGAAATGAAAATCGGTATATTGGGAACTGGCAATATTGCACAGTATTTATTGGAAACGATTAATGCGGACGGACAGCTGGATGGCGAGATTTCTGCTATTTTCGGAAGGAACAGAGAAGTGGGATCCCGGCTGGAATCACAGTATCAGGCTGTATTTTATACAAATATACAGGACTTTCTGGATTCATCGGTAGACATAATAGTGGAGGCAGCGACAATTGAGGTGGCCATACAACAAATGGAGACGGTGCTGAAAAACGGCAAGGACTTAATCCTCAGCAGCATTGGCGCTTTTAAAAACGTGGATTTTTTCAATGAAATGAAAGAACTTGCCCGCTCAACCGGACAGCACATCTATCTGCCGTCCGGTGCAGTCGGCGGTCTGGACTTACTGCAGTCAGCCAATTCAGTCGGCGGCTTGAAAGAAGTCAGCATCACGACGAGGAAATCGTATGCCTCACTGGGTATGGATATGAAGCATGTGGAGGAATGTGTTTTTGACGGAATCGCACTGGATGCCATTGAAAGATTTCCGAAAAATGTCAATGTCGCACTGCTGATTTCACTTGCGGGACTGGGAGCGGATAGAACAAGAGTGAAAGTCATAGCGGATCCGAAAATTACGCGAAACACCCACATGATTGAAGCAGCCGGAGAATTCGGAAAGATGAATCTGACTATAGAAAACGAACCCATGCCAAATAACCCGAAAACCAGTTATCTGGCCGCGTTGAGTATTTTATCCATCTTGCGGAATAAAGGAAATGCTATTACGATCGGCAGTTAAACTGCATAATGAAAGCTGCCTGAAATGTCGATGGTCCATGACAATTCAGGCGTTTTTTTATTTGATTGGGTAAAAAAACTGCGTTTGATCATAAACTTGCTGCAGGCGCTCATAGCTGGTATGCAACCGCTCATAGGCAACCCGTGAGTGATCATAACTGGTCTGAATTTGATCATAAAAACTCTGCAGGCACTCATAGAGCAAAAAAAACAGCGAAACATGAATCGGAAACACCAATCGGTCCGTCTATAGTGTAAAGGCAGGTGTTGTCGCAGTGGATATCGAAAAAGTGCTCGAAGAATATGGAGATTATTTGCTTCGGGTAGCCTACTTATATGTGAAAGATGAAAATACAGCTGAGGACATTGTCCAGGATGTTCTTCTGAAATTTTACCAAAACGAGAGGCAGTTCAAAGGGCAGTCGTCTCTTAAAACTTATTTGGTGCGAATGACGGTCAACTGGAGCCATGATTATTTGAGAAGCTGGAAAAGTAAAGGTTTCATTCTAATGGAGAAGTTGCGAATTACCTCTCCCAGACAGACGCCGGAAGAGCAAATGATTCACACGGAAGAAAATCGGGTGCTGGTCAATGCGCTGTTTTCGATGTCGCTCATCTACAGGGAAGTGTTAGTTCTGTATTATTACGAAGAGCTGTCCACAGTGGAAATTGCAGACATGCTCGGCTGCCCCGAAGCGACAGTACGGACAAGATTGCAACGGGCACGGAGACAACTGAAAAGACGGCTGCAAAATGAAGACGGAGAGGTGATGGGCGATGGATGGAATGAAAGATAAGTTACATGCCGAACTGCGTGATGTGAAATTGTCAGATCAGCGCAAAAAGCAAATGCTTCGTGCAGTCAGGAAATCGGGCCAAAATCGTACGAGGCCGGGGAAGTGGCAGTATCGCACGGTGCTGGTTAGTTTTGTAATATTGGCTCTCAGTTTCACTTATATAAGTGTCGTCAACACGAATACCGGTAATTTGGCTGTTAATTCAGCTGTAGCATCACAGGAAACTACTTTCAACATCATGACATTAGTGCAATCCGATTCCGTAAAACTGGTAATTATGATATTTTTGTTTACAATAGCATACCTCATACTATTGCGAGATATTAAAGTGAAAAAGAGATCACTCCCTGTCTGTTCAAATTGCGGAGAAGAGTGGACGAGGAGGCAATCGCTGGCTAAGCCCTTTTCAAATAAAAAAACTTGTCCATATTGCAATGAAACGCAATATCTGACAAGAGAGACGAATAAGCATATGTTAAAGTTGAACTTCCTATTGGTTTTTACCCTGATCATTGCACAGATCTTTGCCGATACATTCTTGGGGATACTCGTTTACCTTCTGCTTGTCATGATTCTGTACAATTTAACAATCCCTTATTATATGGAACTCCAATCAAAAAATCCCGATACAGAACCGTTTTGGTAAACTGGTTGATTGTCTAAGTATATTCCAATGAATTGTATATAATAGTTATAACGATTATAATAAATGAAAGAAGTTATAACGAAAGGAGACGTTGGAAATGGCTGCAATGGAAAGGCGAATTACACAAGTCGGTAATTCATTAGGGTTGACACTTCCTGCAGAAATGCTTAAGAAGTTAGATATTAAAAAAGGCGACGAAGTAAAAGTTGAGATGTTGGGCGATGAATTAGTGATTAAGAAGGTTCCACATTTAATTGAATTGCCAAAAGGCATTCCAGCTGATTTTTTTGATATTTTAAATGAAGAGATGGAAGCACATCATGAAGCATTGAAAGGCTTGGTCAATCGCTGATGCAGTATATTAACTTTCAAATGGCTGTTATGATCAATCAAAAAATCATATTGGAACACTCAGCGGATGAGCAAGTTGGCGTAAAGGATCATGGACTGTTGGATTCAGCATTGGCGCGGCCCCGACAGTCATTATTCGGGGAGGATGCCTATCCAGGCATTTACTTAAAAGCAGCGGCTCTAATGGAGTCATTAGCCCAGAATCACAGCTTTCATAATGGTAATAAAAGAACCGCGCTAATGTGCACTGCGATTTTCTTCCGTTTGAACGGCTATCTATTACGCTTTCAAGATCAGAAAAAAGAAGAAGATTTTGTAGTGGACATAGTGAAGCACCGTTATAGTTTGGAAGAGATTGCAGATGTGCTGGAAGAATATACCTCATGCAATGATGAAACACGCTGATCAAAAATTGCATCCTTTGATTAGCGTGTTTTTATTTCACCCTCATTTACTCCGAAGTTTCGAAATCAGCCGCAGTATCTCCAAATACAGCCATACCAGCGTCACCATCAAACCGAATGCACCGTACCACTCCATATATTTCGGTGCCTGCTGTTTAGCGCCTTCCTCAATGAAATCAAAATCCAGTACCAGATTCAGTGCAGCAATGACTACGATGACGGCCGAAATGATAATGCCGACCAAGCCAGTTTCATGAATGAAGAGAACGTTCATTCCAAAGAAGCGCAGGATCAAGTCTGCGATATAGACGAACATGACTGCTCCGGTTGCTGCGAAAACCCCGAGTTTGAAGTTTTGGGTCACCTTGATCCATCCAGATTTATAAATGAACAGCAGCGAAAACAATGTACCGAATGTCAGCAGGATGGCCTGCGTGGTGATTCCTGAAAACTGTGTTTCATACATGGCGGAAATCCCGCCGATTGCCAGACCTTCAAGCAATGCATATAACGGTGCCGTGTAGGCAGCTATTTTCTTCAGGAATATCGTAATGAGCGCCATTGTGAAACCGCCAATCAAACCAATCAACATGAGCGGCTGTATATCATTGCCTGCAAAGTACTGTGACCAAGTAAAAGCGGCTGTTGCGCATAAAAGGATAAACAGAAGAAAGGTTTTATTCACCGTACCGTTAATCGTCATGACTTGCTGACGGTTGTCGGCTCTTAGTCCGCGAAATGTATCTTTACCTAAACTTGGATTGGATGATCTCATATGCATTCATTCCTTTTTTGTTTTGATTATCTACATATACGTGAAGCATGCCGCTCAGGTTTCATTATATTTATGAGCTGGTGAGTTGATTCGGTTGAAACGGGGTAAGATGAACAGTAAGAGAAAACTGTGTACAGTTTGGCAAAATAGACTAAACGACAGAAAAATGTCTTGGAGAGGTTGTGCATGTGTTGAACAGCAGCTTACTGAAATTACATGAGATAAAGCGGGCCCTGAATGAGAAGTTTTTTGAGCGGGAAAGCGAAGTGGAGGGAATTTTAGTCGCTCTGCTCGCACGCCAGCATATGCTGATGATCGGGCCTGCAGGAACTGCAAAATCGGCGCTGTCTGCCGAACTTGCGAAAATTGTACAAGGCACGGAATATTTTCAGTGGCTGCTGACCCGGTTCAGCACGCCGGAAGAAGTGTTCGGACCGCTTTCATTGAAAGATCTGGAAGTAGGAGTCTATAAACGAAACACTGCCGCTAAAATGCCAGAAGCCCATCTCGTGTTTCTGGATGAAATCTTCAAAGCCAATTCCGCCATCCTGAACAGTTTGCTGACACTGATCAATGAAAGGCTGTTCTACAATGATGGTTCGCCGATTGAAGTCCCGCTCATGTCCGTCATCGGCGCGTCCAATGAATATCCGGAAGACGGGGAAGGACTGGAAGCGCTATTCGATCGTTTCCTTCTGCGGTTCGAGATCGATTTTATTGCGGATGAATCGAATTTCGTATCGATGATGAAAGATGAAGGCGCGGCTGTAGAAATGCCTGCGATGCAGCTGGATGAGCTGGTTCAGCTTCAGGAGTTAACTGACCAGGTGAAAATCCCGGATGAAGTTTATGAAACACTGTCATTTATACGCCGTGAGCTTCAGGATGAAGGAATCCAGCCGTCAGACCGTCGATTCAAGCAGTCACTAGGGATTTTGCAGGCAAAAGCACTGATTAATCAAAGGGAAACCGTGCAGATTGCCGATTTGGCGATACTGGAAAACGCACTCTGGGAAACACTTGATCAGAAAGAGGCCGTCTCCAATATAGTACGCAAATATGCGAAAGACCATGCGGCCCAGACGCTCGCATCGATAGAAACCGAAGCAAATGAAGTCTTTGACGCGGCGAAACGCGATCAGTCGACAGAAGCTGGCATGGAAGCAATACAGAAATTCCAGTCGCTGGCTGCCGATTTGATGAAGCTGAAAGAAACGGCACCGAACCGGGCGAAAGAAATCGATAGACAGCAGACGCAAGTGAATACGATGAAAAATGAAGTGGAAAGCAGCAGGCTAGATGCAGAGTACCTGGGTGCTGCCAACCAGAAGAATACTGGAACAGATGATCAGCACGGAGTCTTTTTCAGAATGTAAGGGGGCGGATTTTGATGAGAAGAAGTAAAATAATCGTAGATCAGCGCTCCGTATTAAACACAGATTCATTCGATAAGAGACGCTTCAAGGAACTGTTCGAAATGTCTGAAGGGCTTCAGAGAGTCAGGGAGGAAGGCGAGCTGCCGACGATGGAATGCCTGCTAGGCGATATATGGGCGGCTCTGTATAAAATGAAGCCCCATCTGCAGAAAGATTGTGATGGCGGGGCTTTAACACCCAACCGTACATTGATGGAACGCATCATGTCGGATGAACATTTCGAGAATACCCGCAGCTATACGAAGTTGGACGACCTGCAGTCTGCGGTCTGCACAGTGAAATTTGCGGAGGTCATTAATACGTGGATTGCAGAGGAAACAGCGCTCGACAAAGAATTTCAGCAGCAACTCGAAGCAGTAGAGGCATTGCAGGAGGAGTTTTCGGCGGAGCAGACAGACGAACAGGAACATGCGGAGAGCGGGACGTTGCAGGAGCTGGAAGAAGCGAGCCTGAAATTGAATGAAAAGCTGGAATTGACACTGGAAACCAACAGCGAGCGTTTCATGCAGGCAATGGATGAGGCAGTGGAAGAAACGATTAAGGTTAAAGACAGCGTCATTTCATTGATGGGCGCGGGGATAGGTAAAGGGACTGCGGATTTGAAGAAAGTGCCGCTGCGCGATCAGCTGGCAGTGGCGGAACAGGTGGCTCTTGATCCTAAAATGCAAGAGATTTCTGACTGGGCAGGACGTTTCAAAGAAGTGGCCAGGCAGAAGCAGAAGACGAAATATATGGACGCCATGGAGCGAAGAGGCGTAACGCTCGGCAATGAGATGGAAAAACTATTGCCAATGGAACTGGGGCTCTATACGCATGATGCCACTAAAAAAGATTTTCTGCGCCGCTTTGCAGAAGGCGAAACGATGCAGTTCGATCAGAAAAAGCGTGAAGATCTCGGAAAGGGACCGATTGTATTTTGCCTGGATCAGTCAGGCAGTATGAAGTTGCTCGACAATCAAGCGAAGGGTTTCATCCTGGCGCTGCTGACCATCGCGAAAAAACAACATCGGGATTTATGCGTGCTGCTGTTTTCGACGGAGCTGCAGAGCGACACATTTCCAAAAGGCAAAATCACCTCAAAAGAATTGATTCGCTTGGCAAGAACGTACTTAGGCGGCGGAACCAATTTCGCACTCCCGCTGGAAGGCGCACTGCAAGTCATTGGGAAAAGTGCATTTACTCAAGCAGATGTGATATTTGTAACGGACGGGGAAGACGAGTTGGGAGAAGAATTCCTCGAAGAATTCAACCAGAAGAAGAAGGAAAAAGAGTTTCAGTTGCTCACGCTAGTTATTGGAAATGAGACAGATGCAGCAGAAGCATTCTCGGACTGGGTAATCCATATTACGGACTTTGAAGATGAAGGAAGTTTTACGGCTTTTGAAATATAATCTGCCTAATAAATCTACACACTCATATCGCTAATGAGTGTTTTTTTGTGCCGAACGTTAGGAATGAATGAATTGGGCCGGACATAGGATGGATAGGAAATCGCGTACATAGCAGAGGGGGTACAAGTTCCCGTAGAAATTTATGTTGCAGTAAGGGAGTTAGTTCATATTTACATTATATGTGATTAATGACACAATTTTAAAAAACACTTACATCGGAGGGATATTTTGGTTACTATTAAAAAAATCAGTGCAATAGTCGCTTCTTCAGCTTTATCGATAGGCATGTTTTCGTCTTTTGCCGATGCTTCAACACTAGGGAATGGACAACCAGAAAAGACTAGGATTCAATTAGCGGCTTCAGAAAATATTTTTACAAAAGAAGAGTTAATCCGGAAATTCCATCAGACATTCCCTACTCAATTTGATTTTTTGAAAGCTGGAGATTTTCAGATGAATAGTGCACATATTTATCAAGACGACGAAACTGTGCGATACGATCTTCATTTTACGAAGATTATAAACGGCAAGCGCCTATCCGGCAATGTCGGTTTTGTTGGTGAAAAACTGGAGATTGAGTATTTCTACTACCAACCGGCAACTGTAACTGATGCTTTGTTCCCGGCAAAAGTATCAAAAGAGGAAGCTGGCAAAATAGCGAACGAATTTATTACAAAATTCCTTGACGGAAAAGACTATCAAATGGGACCAGACTCTTCTCATTATTATCCGAGAAAGATTTTGACAGAACCAATCCGGCATTCATTCTCTTTCACCCAAACCAAAAACCAGGTACCGATTGCTGACCGTCAGATTGAAGTAACTGTTCTTGGGAACGGAGAGATTGCAAGCTTTTATAAAATGATTGCCAATCCGAAAAAATCCACTTTCGATGATCTCGCAAAAGTTAAAGGTAAAGAAGAAATGATAAAGAAAGTCAAGAATCACCTAGCTGTAGAATTGAATTATCAAATTCATTTTGATTATGAAACGGGTGAGCGGGAAGTACGTCTTGGATACCAGCCGACTACAAATTTGCAGGGAATCCATGCAGTTTCAGGGGAATGGAAAACAGAAAAAGGATTTTCCGCAGGTTATCCATCCAACTCCCAAATTGAAATGCTGGCGGCTAAGCCTCTTCCGCCTCGGCAGGACGGTATAACAATAGATGCAGCCAAGAAAATTGCGGAACAATTGCTTGCGACTGATTCGGATCAAGTAAAATTGATGATCGAATCTATACAAGAAACGACAGATCATAATGGGCAAGACATCATCAGCGTTCAGTATATGTATCAATTGCCGAATGGCGGTTACGGTTCAAACTTGGAAATCAATAAGCAGACTGGTGAAGTCATGCAATTCCAGAGCCTCCAGGAACATGTATGGAAAGAGCTGGGGAAAGATACCGCCAATAAAGAGGCCATTTCCAAAAAAGAGGCACTCAAGAAAGCAATCACCTATGCTAAGGAGTGGGCATCATCCTACTTGCATCATTATGCTATGCCGGTAACAGAAGCATATACCGATGAAAAAACTGGCTTGACTTACTTCTCATTTCCGAGAGTAGTAAATGGAATTATCGTATCAGGTGATCAAATTATTGTGGAAATTGCTGCTGACGGTTCTTTAAACAGCTTGAATGTCAATTATCAGAACATCGAAAACTGGCCGGCAAGTGAGGACGCAATCCCTAATGAAAAAGCCCTGTCAATCTTCAAAGAGTCACTTGGGCTGCAACTGTTGTACATGAAGCAAAAGGAAACCGAAACTCACTATGAATTAGTATATACTCCTGTATTCAATGGCAATTCAAACAGTTATCTGGACGCAGGCACTGGAGAATGGAAAAGCTTTTATGGCGATGCTTCCTCCCTTCTCATTTCACATCCATGGGCAGAAGAGGAATTAAATTATTTGCTTCATGCCAAAGTGCTGGACGTGAAAGATGTTAAAAACTTCAACGCAGATGCTTCCGTCTCCAAAGGGGAAGCATTGAAGATTCTGATGAATTCACTCACATATTTCTATCAAGGCAGTTATCCTTACGGGCAAGAACAAGGGTCTCAAACCTTTGAAAATATCGGCAGTAAACACCCGCTGTATCACGTGGTTGAACGTGCTGCAGAATTAGGAGTCATTAAACCTGAAAAGAACTTTAGTGCAGAGTCTACTATCACCAAAGAAGAGCTGGCTGTTTGGTATACACGCGTGCTGGGACTTGAGCAGGCAGCAAAAAACGGCAGTATTTATAAGCTGAACTTTACCGATGCCAATGAAATCCACTCTGACTATATCGGGTATGTGGCAATCGCAAATTCACTGGGTATTTTGCATGCCGATAAAAATCTATTCCAACCGAAACAGAATGTGAATTATGCAGAGCTGGCAGCCTCTACAATTCGTTTGGCACATGCCATGGCTGAAAGTGGACGGGATTTACAATAGGAAGAACAGCTAAAAAACACGCTTACTAAAAAAGCGTGTTTTTTTGACGTGGATGAATCACTAATTTTCCCTATTGCTTTCATTTCATAAGAATTTCTTTTCTGGGCAAACTAATGAAAATGCAAGTTGAGGTGATGGTATGCAGATTGAAAGATCGACCGAATGGAAAGAAGGATTTAGTAAGCGATTAGAGGATCTTGAGACTTGGGATAATTGGACACTATATAAGATGAGTTATGATATCACGAAAACTAGTTTAATTACTGAATTCAAGGGTCTTCAATCTTTAAAATATTTACCTCATGTTACACCGCTTGCTCACCAATTAGAAGCGGCGGAGCGCGTCATTGAGGAAATGAATGGAAAAGCAATATTGGCGGATGAAGTGGGGCTTGGGAAAACGATTGAAGCGGGTCTGATCCTGAAAGAGTATCTGATCCGGGGACTGGTAAAGAAGGCACTCATCCTGGTTCCGGCTTCTCTTGCCAATCAATGGGTGGAGGAGCTGCATCTGAAATTCCATATTCCTGCGCTGCTGTACCGCAAAAATTATGAACTGGATCATGTGGATGTCGTCGTCATGAGTCTCGATACAGCGAAACGCAGCCCGCACCGGGAAAAAATCTATGCGCAGGATTACGACCTGATCATTGTGGATGAAGCGCATAAATTGAAAAATCATAAGACGGTCAGTTATACATTTGTGCAGAGTCTGAAGAAAAAGTTCTGTCTGCTTTTGACTGCCACACCGATTCAGAATGATGTGTTTGAATTATTTTATCTCGTAACACTGCTGAAACAAGGTCATCTTGGCAATTATGAGACGTTTTCATCAGTTTTTTCGAAAGGCAGACGGGATGCAGAGCAGGATGAATACCTGAAAGAATTGGTCAGTCAAGTGATGGTGCGAAACAGACGGCAGGACACAGGAATTGAATGGACGAATCGGAAAGTACAGGTAATGCCGATTGAATTTTCAACTGAAGAACGTACAGCTTATCAGATGCTGTCAGGCTTAAAAGATCAACATTCTTTATTTTCAGATGCTTTTACAATGATTACTTTGCAACGGGAAATGTGCAGCAGCGGGCAGGCGACTATCGGTACATTGAGCAAACTGCATGCAGAATGCGGTAATTTAGAAGCTGCCGCATCGATAAAAAAGTTAATTCTCCTGCTGGAACGCTTGCCTGACCACTCTAAAGCACAGAAAGCGGCGGAATTGATTCTGAAAGCGGACGATAAAGTGATTCTCTTTACGGAATATCGTGCCACGCAAAACTATTTACATGAATATTTTTATTCGAAAGGTATTTCCAGTGTGATTTTTAACGGGAAGATGAGTAAAAATAGCAGGGAATGGGCCAAGCATCTGTTTAAGCAAAATGCACAGGTGCTCATTGCGACGGAATCAGGTGCGGAAGGCATCAACTTACAATTTTGTCATCATGTCATCAATTATGATCTGCCCTGGAATCCGATGAAAGTGGAACAGAGAATCGGCAGGGTACACAGGCTGGGGCAGGAGCATGATGTGCAAATTTATAATTTGGCGATTCAGGACACGATAGAGGATCATATGCTTCATGTGCTGGAAGGAAAAATCGGTGTATTTGAAAAGGTGGTCGGAGAATTAGATGATATTCTGGCGGCCAAACTGAAGGAGGGCACGTATGTATCCGCAGCAGATTCACGAGTATCTCCGTCAATTTTTCAATGAAACCAATTGTCCGATCATCCATGAAAGCGAGCATTTTCTGCAGATTCAGTTAACAGTAGAAATGGATAAAAAAATCATGAACCGGCCATTTTACTGGCGTTATGTGGAAAGTATCCAGGAAACGCCAAAGCCCGCGCAACTTACACTTATCACAGATATCCGGCAGCTAACTAACGGGATGAAAGGCGAAGTCGTTCATATGGGGTCTCCGAGGCTTCATCAGCTGTTTCAAGTAACGAAGGAATTAGGCTCTTATGTGAAAATGTTTGAGCAAGTCAATCGAGAAGATGCCACGCAGACCGTTCTAACTCCTTGGCTGGGCGTCAATTATCAAATTTCATACAGCTGTCATCAAACAAAGGAAGAACTGTATTCATTGGGAATGAATCTGATGACCGGTGCGGTTTTTCAAAATTTTCACGAGACATTGACAGCACGTAATTTGCATAATACACCGCCTGATCATGTATTTCAGCTGCCTTATATCATATCGCCAGTACGTGCGCTTGACCGGCTGGAAGATGCGGTGGATGGATTGATTCAGAAACAGGATCCAAGCTGGGCGGAAGAGGCGAGAAGAAGATGGAAAAAAGATCAGGCAGTGCTCGATTACTTTTACGAAGGGCAAGACGATATGCCGGAGAGTTATGTTCTGGAAAAGCAGGCGATGGCAGAACGTTTTACCCCCCGGATTCGAGTAGATATTGTAAATGGCGGGTTGTTTTATTTACAATAGCGCGGGTCGGACAGGGAGAGCGAATTGTCTAAAGCAAAGCAAAGGCAGTCCCGAGAGTCAGCGGGACTGCCTTCTTACTTTTTAAAATACGTATACATATGACTGATTTGTTAAACAGGAAGCGGATCTCGAATTCAGCAGCAATTCATTTCGTGCTCTACCGTGAAACGGAATATACAAAATAACTAGACAGAGCAGATGGTCAAAGAAACGGTAACACAAAAAGAGCCTTTATTTTCTCCGGAGAACGATAAAAAGGGATCCACAAAAATCGTAAACTTGTGAGGGCAGGCTGTTTTGCTTATAGTGGTAAGTAACATAACTAAAAAAAGTGTGGTGAGACCGCTGTTTACAATCATGCTGATTGAAGACGATCAAACATTGTTCACTGAATTAAAAGAGCGCCTGGCGCAATGGTCATATGAGGTTGTTGGTGTGAAAGATTTTTCGAATGTGCTGCAGGAGTTTACAGCGAATAAGCCGGATCTTGTCATTATTGACATTCAGCTGCCGAAATTTGATGGATTTCACTGGTGCCGTATGATCCGTTCACACTCGAAGGTTCCGATTATTTTTCTGTCTTCACGGGATCATCCGACTGACATGGTGATGTCCATGCAGCTCGGAGCGGATGACTTTGTTCAAAAACCGTTTCATTTCGAAGTGCTGCTCGCAAAAATCCAGGCGATATTGCGCCGTGTATATAATTACAACGCGGAACAACAGCTGGAATTGAAAACCTGGCGCGGTGCGGCCCTGGATCTGATGAAAGGAACTGTCTCCAATACGGAGACATCGATTGAACTGACGAAAAACGAACTGTACATCTTGAAGTTACTTGTCGAGCGTAAAAATGAAATTGTCACACGGGAGGAAATCATCACGAGCCTGTGGGATGATGAAAGTTTCGTCAGTGATAATACATTGACGGTCAATGTCAACCGGCTTCGTAAAAAGCTGGCGGATATCGGACTGGGGGACGCGATAGAAACGAAAGTCGGCCAGGGCTATATGGCGAAGGACGATACCGTATGAGTAAAGAATTTATAAGAGAAAGAGCGAGCTGGATTCTATTTTTTTTATTTCTGCAGTTTCTCGTGCTGCTGATGGGCTATTTAGACACCAGTATTCCGATGCAGTCTGTTTTCTACATCACATTTTTGTCCACACTCTCTTTTCTGGCTTTTCTCTTCATCCGCTATTCAAAAGAAACCAGGTTTTACCGGGAATTGAAAAATCATCAGGATATTTTGGATCTGACAGCAGTGCCTGAAGCCAACAGCCCTTTTGAAAATATTGCTTCTCATAGAATGACGGAACAAATAGAAGCGTACAAAGATCGATTGGATAAATTAGAGATCAACGCTGAGCAGGAGAAGGATGAAATGCTCAATTGGATTCATGAAGTGAAAACTCCTTTGACGACCATGCAATTGATGATCGATCGCAGTGAGGACAAACCGCTTCGTGCACAAATTATGTACGAATGGCTTCGAATTCATTTGCTGCTCGATCAGCAGTTGCATTCAAAGCGTATTCCTTTTATTAAGAATGATTTATATGTTGAAGAGACCAGTTTGCAGGAGCTGGTGTTTCAGGAAATTAAGTCACTGAAGCTATGGTGTGTGCAAAAAGGAATCGGATTTGATGTGGATCTGCAGACTGACGAAGTGCTGTCGGATGGCAAATGGCTAGGTTTTATTATCCGGCAGTTGCTGACGAATTCAGTGAAATACAGTGAAGCATCCGATATACAAATTTGCAGCAGGGCAGATGGCGAAGTGAAGAAGTTATTCATAGAAGATCATGGACGCGGCATCGACGCGAAAGACCTCCCGCGAATATTCGATAAAGGCTTCACGGGTACGGTCTATCATCAAGATCACGCAGCGACAGGTATGGGCTTATATTTGGCAGGGCAAGTGGCGGAATCTCTGCATATTAAGATACAAGTCGAATCATCAGTTGGAACAGGCACGCGTTTCACTTTACTATTCCCGACGAAAAATGAAATGGTGCGTATTGCAGGCATGTGACGACAATGTCACATGCTTTTCTTCATTGTCATATCAAAGGCGGGAGAAAATTGGCCGGGTTGTTTATGATGAAGTTACTAAGGAGTGAGAGACATGGTCATTTTAGAAGCTTCAAAAATTTCTAAGACATATGGTAATAAATTAAATAGGCAAGAAGTATTGCGTGCACTCGACCTGCAAGTGAAAAAAGGTGAATTTGTCAGTATTATGGGGGCGTCTGGCTCAGGAAAAACGACGTTGCTGAATGTGCTTTCGTCGATTGACCGGGTCAGCCAGGGGGCAATCGAGATTGAAGGGCAGAACCTCAATCAGCTGAAAGAGAAGCAGCTGGCAGAATTTCGAAAGCAGCATCTAGGCTTCATATTCCAAGATTATAATCTGTTGGATACGCTGACAGTGAAAGAAAATATTTTATTGCCGCTGTCTGTGCAGAAAGTGAAGAAAAAAGTGGCGGATGATAGATTCAACGCTGTTGCGGCGGAGCTTGGTATTTTAGATATCCAGAACAAATATCCCAATGAAATCTCCGGAGGACAAAAACAGCGGACCTCTGCTGCACGGGCATTCATTCATGAGCCGAGCATTATCTTTGCGGATGAACCGACAGGAGCGCTTGATTCGAAGGCGGCATCTGATTTGCTGAATAAGTTGAGTGATCTAAATATCAAACGGAACACTTCAATCGTCATGGTAACGCATGATCCGCTTGCCGCGAGCTTCAGTGAACGGGTCGTCTTCATCAAAGACGGACAGATTTATACCCAGCTCAATAAAGGCGATCAGACGAGGAATGAATTTTTCTCGGACATCATCAAAACGCAAGGTGTGCTGGGCGGGGTGCAGTATGACGCTTAATCAGCTGATTTTTAGAAACTTCAAGAAAAACTTCAAGCATTATTATGTGTATATCTTTGCACTGATGTTCAGTGTCGGCTTGTACTTTTCCTTTGTCACACTGCAGTTCGATCCGGCAATGGATGAAACGAAAGGGACGTTAAAAGGGGCGGCTGCGATGAAAGCCGGTTCAGTGCTGCTGATTGCCATCGTGTCAGTATTTATATTGTATGCCAATAGTCTGTTCATCAAGCGCCGCGGAAAAGAAATCGGTCTTTTCCAGCTGATCGGCATGACGAAAGGGACGGTTTTCCGCATCTTGAGCTTTGAGAATCTGTTGCTGTATATTGTGTCGCTGCTGATGGGTGTCCTGCTCGGATTTTCGATGTCCCGACTGCTCATGATGATTCTTTTTAATGTAACCGGAATTGAAGATGTGGCTACATTGCATTTTTCAGTTGCCGCGCTGACACAGACGCTGATCGTATTTGCTGCGATTTACGTATTGATTTTACTGATGAATTTCATTTATATCAAAAGACAGAGCATACTTGCCTTGTTCCGGTCGACTTCGGTTGCACAGGAGCGTGTCCAGCGGATGTCGTGGTTCCAAATCGTGATCGGCATAAGCGGACTGCTGCTCATCGGACTCGGCTACTATCTATCGAGTATTCTTTTCAGTAAGGTACTGATGATGCAGCAATTATTCTTACTGATGATCGCGATTCTCGCCTCCGTCATCATCGGTACCTATTTATTCTATAAAGGCTCCGTCAGTTTCCTATTCCAGCTCGTACGCCGTCGGAAAGGGGGATATCTGAACGTCCGCGACGTCCTGTCACTGACATCGATCATGTTCCGGATGAAATCTAATTCGCTGCTGCTGACGATCATCACATCGCTGTCCGCACTGGCGATCGGATTGCTGTCCCTCAGCTATATTTCGTATTATTCAGCTGAGAAAAGCGTCGAGCAAAGTATCCCGGCAGATTTCTCTATCGCAAAAGACGAAAATATCCCTGAGTTCACAGATGAACTGCAGAAAGAGGGCATTGCGTATGAAATTGATAAAATTGCCTTGCAGACTCTTCAGGCAGACATAACCGGGGCGGTGTCATTTGGATCAGGAGCAGATAATCCATTCGCCGAACTTGCTGAAGAGACGGAAATGACTGTCATCAGCGACCGCGACGTACCTTCAATAAAAGTCGGAGAGAATGAAGTGTATTTCATGAATCAAATGACATTGCTCGACAGTTTCCTGAAATTCCAGACAAACGGGGAAGTTGTCTTTTCAGGCAAAGAGGGAACGTATCCTTTATTGCTGAAAAGTATATCCGAAGAGACAGTGCTGCCGATCCGTATTTCATCCGGTTTCCCCATTGCTGTAGTTAGCGAAAGTATGTATAAGGAAATGAGCTGGGATCTCGATCCGTCACTTTCACCGGAGTTCACTCAATATACGGGCATTCATATCAAGGACCGTTCACAAGTGAAACAAGCGGATGAAATCTTCAGGGAGACGGAACTTCGGATATGGGCCGGTAATGAATCGAAGTATGAGGAATTTACAAAGCAGAAGCAGAACATGGGAATGATCCTGTTCATCGTCGGCTTCCTCGGCCTTGCATTCCTGGTGACGTCGGGCTGTATTATCTATTTCAAGCAGATGGATGAAAGTGAGGACGAAAAGCCGAATTACACAATTCTGCGCAAACTCGGCTTTACTCAGAATGATCTGCTGCAGGGAGTCCAGCTGAAACAGCTGTTCAATTTTGGGATTCCTCTTGTTGTCGGCTTGTGCCACAGCTACTTTGCCGTTAAATCGGGCTGGTTTTTATTCGGAACAGAAATGGTGACGCCGATGCTTATTGTAATGCTGATCTATACCGTATTGTATTCAATATTCGGTGTGCTGTCGGTGCTGAATTATAAGCGGGTCATCAGAGAAGCGCTATAATTATATAGAAAGGAAAAAGCTGTCCCGATTTTAATTTTGGGACAGCTTTTTCTTATGGGAATGGCGGATATGGTGGTGACACGCGTCAAAAAGATGCCAGACCGCGCCAAAAAGCTTCGTGACCGAGCCGAAAACGATCCTAACTACGCGTTTACAAAGCCGCAACGCGCCAAACGGTATATTGAACGAACCAAGGCAGCTGTTCACCGCACCATTCCGCCAGTCGTTTCCTGCTATCAGACTAGCCGAGCTTTTTTGGCAGCATTCCGCTGATATAAAAAGACCCCGGCAAACACCAGGAATTCAGACGCAGGAATCGCCAGCCAGATCCCGTTCAGACCAAACAATCTCGGCAGGATCATCAGGAAAATCAGCATAATGATAATTTCACGTGAAGCAGTGATCCAAGTCGCCATCCTTACGTTCCCGACAGATTGATAAAACGTCATCATGACAAAGTTCGTGCCTGTAAACAAGTAGGCAATGAAGAACAGATTGATGCCGGTGCTTGCTAAATTACGCACATCCTGGGGGAAATCACCGAAAATCGAAACGATCGGGCCGGCAGCAAATTGTCCAATGAGGAAAAAAACGGCTCCCGCCAAGACAACTGTCAACGTGGCTTTTTTCATCGTTTCTTTCTGACGCCCAAGATTCCCCGAACCGTGGTAATAACTGATCAACGGCTGAATTGCCCCGCCCATTCCCAAAAACAGCATGAGCATAACGCTATGGACGTAATTCAAAATGGAAAATGCCGCAACACCTTCAGTACCAGCCATTCTTTCAAATGCGATATTATGTGAAATCGTAAAAACAGAAATGCCCAGTTCAGACAGGAAACTTGGAAAGCCGACAATGATGATTGCCGTGAAGAGCTTTCTATTAAATGAAAGACGAATGAGCTTCAGATTATTTGTCTTCTTGAAGAAGTGCGTGACTAATACAAGCATTCCCAAGAAGGAGGCAATGATTGTCGCCATAGCTGCACCTGAAACGCCCCAATCAAAAATGAACAAAAATACGTAATTCAATAAGATATTGACTACTGAAGTAACGATCAATCCGATCATCGACAGATTCGGAGCCCCGTCATTCCGGACAAAAATACTGAATGTATTCTCCACTGTGAAAATGAATCCAAACAGCAGGATCACAAATAAATAGTCAGACACATAGGGAAATGTCTCTGTATTTGCACCAAGCGCATAAGCGAGCGGATTGCGAAAAATGAATGCCGTCAGTCCGAGCAGCAGCGTGAAGAAAGCAATTGAAAAGATTGCATGAGTAAATATTTCCCGTGCTTTTTTAACGTCTTTTGCACCCATTGCCATCGAGTACTTTGTGGCGGCACCGACCCCGATCCAAAGTGAAATCGCAAAGAAAATCGTATAGACAGGGGCAGCAATTCCTACACCCGCCAGCGCTTCTGCACCCAATCGGTTACCGACCATGATCCCGTCAGCTACGATATTGATCGCCATCAGCAGCATGCCGACCGTGGACGGAATTAAATAACGCAGAAAGATGCGTCCAACAGGTTCTGTATCCAATTGATTCAGCTTAGATGAAGAAGAGCTCATGCTAAAGGGCTCCTTTTCAAATCAAGTTCCATGACAAGACAAGGGAATTCGCCGGCATCATCTACTTTTCCATTTAACGCGAATCCGAATTTTTCATACAGATGCTGTGCTTTTTTATTATCGGGATAAATGCTTAAGAAAATTATGTCACAAGAATACTTTTGCTGCATTTCTTTCAGTAATAAACCTAGAAAACGACTGGCATAGCCTTTGCCCTGATAATTTTGATCAATCATAAAGCGGTCCAGCCACACATTATTACTCGTTTTGTCACGGCCGTGCATCGCATAGCCGATTAATTCTTCTTTGTCATATAAACCGACTGATTTCCATTCCGGCTCAAATTTAGACTGAGCCAGAGAAAATGAGTTGCTTTCAATAAAGTCTTTCTGATTGTCATTCACTGATAAATAGGCGATATCCTCCCAATTTTCAGCTGTTACCTCACGTATGTGGAGGCTCATAATTCCATCTCGCTTTCAAATTTGTTGTAAAACATAAAAACCTATTTTGTTTTATTGGTTTTTTTACTTAATAAAAAATCATAGATTCGTACTTTTCTTAACGAATCCAAACAGTAAAATATCGACAATCGAGTCAAGCGCTTCTGTCACTGTGATACTGTTTTCATAAAAGAACTGTCGATCCATAGTGGAGTTGGTCGCATCAATGATCAGCTTCATCAGCAGCGAAACATTTTGGTCTGCAATGATACCTTCGCGGATCCCTTGATCAATCAGTTCGCGCAGCTCGTCCCACTCGTTCAGTGCAGCATGGACACGTTCCCATTGTGCCGGGTGTGATTTACGCATTTGGTCAAGAATCTGCCAATTATAAAAGTCATTATATTTTGGAATGACCGTAATGACTTTTTTTATCTTTTCAATTAATGTTAACTCTGTATCCTGCATAATGACTTCCGTTTTATCGTCAAACTCCTGTAATGTGGAATCGATAATCGCATCAAGGATCTCCGTTTTGGAAGAAAAATGTTCATACAGAGTTCGTTTACTGATACCAAGCCGTTTAGCCAAATCATCCATTGTGAACTTCATGCTTTTCTCATGAACCTCTTCCAAAAAAGCTTTCATAATCCGTGCTTTCATTTATCTATCTCCTTCTAATAAGGAAAACTTAAAAAACAAATTTAGTTTCCTTGGTTCATTTTAATTATATAGAAAGGAAAGGCGAAAAGCAAAGGAAGATACTTTTCAAAAACTAATCGATAGGACGTAAAAAAATCCGGATTGCTGAATTTGTTCAGCAATCCGGATTTTTTATCGTCTGGAATGAACTAATTCGCCCTGTACCCAAACATCTTGAATATTCTCGGGACGAACTAGATAGAGGATCTTCTCGAAAAGATCTTGAAGATTTATTTCATCATCGAACAGCGGCAGGCGGGCTGTTGGGACAGTCGTATTGACTCGCTGCACATCCCACGCATAACCTTCTTCCAAACGTCCAATCGGAAGACTCAGGCTTTCTCCGCCGCCAGCTGTCAGATAATAGAATGCTTCAGTTAAAGTGATGCGGGATTCGTTGACCCCCCGCTGATCAGCAGGCAGGCTTGTATCCACACCATCTTCAAGAATACGTGAAGAGATAACGGCCTGACGGGCATTGTCATACAGACTTGGAGAAAAACCACCCGCGATGTCGGAACCAAGACCGATATCTACACCTATCGAACTGAATCGTGCAGCTGGCAGTACGCTGTTGGCAAAATAGGCATTGGATATTGGGCAATGTGCAATGGCGCTGCCAGTTTCAGCAAATAACGCCGCGTCTTCATCGGATAAGAAATTGCAGTGTGCCATAACCGACTTATCCTGCAGAAGTCCGAACACATTCAGCGCCTGTGCATCATTTTTACCGAGTCGCTGCTGCACATGCTGATGAGCCCAGTCACTTTCACTGCAATGCGACTGGATATGCGTATCGTGCTTTTTAGCAAGTTCACCAAGACCTTGAAGCGCTTCATCGGTGCAGCTCGGAATGAAACGTGGCGTTACAACAGGATAAACCCCTTGCTTCGTTGTTTTCCCCAGCTCTTTAACAGCCAGAATAAATTCCTCCGTATCCTGCAACGCACTTTCTGTACTCTCATCGCGGTAGGAAGGGGAAGTTTCATCGGGGTGATCCATGACTACTTTGCCGACTAGCCCTCTCTGTCCTTTTTTCGCGCAGATTTCTGCTAACAGTATAGAAGCTTCCTTATGGACAGTGGCGAAATAAAGGGCAGTTGTCGTTCCGTTGGCAAGCAGAGTTTCAACAATATCTTCATACACATTCTCTGCGTATGCCAAATCAGAGAAACGAGCTTCTTCAGAAAACGTATACGTACTCAGCCAATCGTTCAGCGGAATATCAAGAGCTGTGCCGGCTTGTGCCCACTGTGATGCATGATTATGCAAATCGATGAAGCCTGGCAGCAGATAGGAACCTTTTTCGATGCGGTGGAAAGAATCGGCCTGTTTATACTTCTCCAGCACCGAATAATAAGAGTTGTCTTCAGGCCGGATGATACGGGCAATTATCCCATCCTCCGCAATGCAGAATAAGCAATCCTCCAGAATTTCAATCTCTTCGTGAGTGCAGCTTGTAAAGGCTGTTGCAAGAAAAACTTGTGCGTATTCAGTCATGAATTGGGTCGCCCTCCATTGGATATGAATTTTCACATGCAGAAATGGTTACGAATATTCTATCCCCAGTATGACTGTTCTATTTAACCTATGCAAACCAGAACATTCATTAGTAAATAAAGCGGAAACTAGAATGATTAGGAGGTAATATATTGTGCTTCCGGCTTGCTTTCACGTTGCAAATTAATTTTCTTTATGTAAACCTTTACATAGAATGATATGAAAGCATCGAAAAAGTAGACTTTTTAGGTAATATAACTCATTTTTCTAATAAAATCAAAAAAACTGTTGTAAACCTTTACATTTAGTTTTACACTAGTTTCAGATTAGTCGGAAAAGAAAGTTTGTCCGAACACCCAAAATACTAGGAGGAATGAAATCATGGTAAAAGAAATTTTTAGCAGAAAAGAAATAGAAAAAAGAGTTATTAGAAAAGCAGATTTAGTTGCAGATAAAGCAGCATTTATTGATGCGAAAACTCCAGGCTCAGACAAGAAAGAAAATTACTGCATCATTGGTCCCGGAGTATCTGAAAGCGGTACAGCAGTTATTAATCTGAAGGAGCCGCACGGTTTTAATGTCGGCGCTGCAGCCATGCCTAATGGTTGTGTGAACTCACTTCACCTCCATCAAACAGCTGAAGTCTTTATCGTTGCGAGAGGTACATGGCGGTTTATTTGGGGCAATGACGGCACGGACGGTGAGGCAGTTTTAAACGAAGGAGATGTAATTTCATTACCTACCCACATTTTTCGCGGCTTTAAAAATATCGGTTCTGATGATGGTTTCTTATTCTCGGTATTAGGTGAAGATGATCCGCAAAGCGTTACGTGGGGCCCGCAAGTTTTACGTGATGCAGAAGGGCACGGTTTAGTTTTGCTTGAAGACGGTCGTTTGATCGATACTTCTAAGGGAATGGAAATTCCAAAAGATGTGGGAGTAATCAAACCTACACCTCAAGAAGAATTAAATAAACTCCGAAAAGTTACGCAAGAAGAAATGGAAGCACGCGTATTCTGGTTTAAAGATCGCACGCCTTATGAAGACGCTTTCTTGGACAGCCGTTCAGAAGGTGGAAAAAAATATTCTTACGGTATTATTGGACCTGGTATCGCAGATGACGTTAACCGTCCTTCCATCGTAAATAATGAGCATTCTTTTAGTCTGGAACTTATTGAAGCAGAGCCGGGAAATGGGCTTAACGCCTATAGCCAATCTACACCGCAAGTTCTAATTGTTTATAAAGGTGAATGGAAAGTTACTGTCGGCTTGGAAGATGGAAAGGAATTTGAAGTAGTTTTAACCGAAAAAGATACGTTCTCTGTACCTAAAGATCATGTACGAAGTATTAAAAATGCAGGCAATGAGACAGGTTTTATTTACGTGATCAGCGGGGGAGACGAATGGGTTTCGCTTGATTGGTCAGATGAAGTAATCGAGGAAGCAAAAAAGTATAATCTGTTTAAAGATGCAGAGGGAAAGTTAGTCAAGAAGTAAGACGTAGGCTGTGCAATAAAAGTGGTAATTGTCTATGATCCCAATCATCGGCAATTACCCTTCTCAACTTGTATAAGAAAATTGCAGGGGAGGAGAAAGGAATATACTCTACTTTAGATAATATCACAAAAAGTTTAACAGTTTCTTGGCATCAACCAGGTTCACTAGAAGAAATACAGCACGTCAATAAACAGCTGAAGCGCAAAATTATTGTTCTGGACGACGATCCAACGGGAGCTCAAACAGTGCAGGACCTTTCCGTTTTAACAGTTTGGAATAAGACTGAGATTCAGAATGCTTTCCAAAATAATGATCATATATTTTATATTTTAACGAATACAAGAAGTTATGAGAGAAAAAGAACAACCAACATTATTAGAGAAATTATGGAGAATATTATTTCCGTAGCTAATGAGCAGGGTTATAAATTTACAATCATCAGTAGAGGGGATTCTACACTTCGGGGACATTATCCTCTTGAATTGAACGTAGCAAGTGAAGTTTTACTTGAAAATATGAAAGAACAAGTTGATGCTCAGATTATTATACCTGCTTTTTTTGAAGGCGGACGATACACATATAATAACATTCATTATGTTGAAGTAAACGGGCAGCTAGTGCCCGTAAATCAAACTGAATTCGCAAAAGATCGTGCATTCGGATTTCTTAACAGTAATTTATGTAATTGGATAGAAGAGAAAACGCAAGGTGAAATCAAAAGTACAGAATGTCAATCCATTTCGATTGAAGAATTAAGAAATGGTCCTGATGACATAATTAAACGCCTTTTAAAAACTGAAAAAAATCAGCCGATCATTGTGAATGCTCTTAGCTATGATGACGTAGATGTTTTATCTTATGCAATATTAAAAGCAGAAGAATTCGGAAAGAAGTTTGTCTTTCAGGCATCTGCTTCGTTTGTTAAATCTTTTGCTGGTATTGAAACAAAACCTTACTTAGAGAAAAAGCAGATGATATTACCAGGAAATGAAGATAAAGGCGGCTTAGTAGTTGTAGGTTCGCATGTGAAAAATACATCAAGACAATTGGAGAAACTTCTGCAGTATTCTGAATGTGTAACTGGTGTGGGAGTAAATGTGAATTGCCTGTTGGAAGGCTCACAGAGAGCTGAAGAAATTGATAGGGTTAGCTTGAAAATACACGACTTAATAAAAACAGGTGTTACAGCAGTTGTTTATACTAGCCGCGATCTAGTTGCAGCGGAAGACCAAGTCAGTAACTTAAAAATTAGCCAGCAAGTTTCGGGGTCTCTCACAGAAATAGTGAAAGGTATGGAGATTACACCCAGCTTTGTTATTTCAAAAGGCGGAATTACTTCCAGTGATATAGCTACGGAGGGCCTTGGGATCAAAGTAGGCAGAGTCATTGGACAGGCTGATGCAGGCATACCTGTATGGCTGACGGGCGAAGAAGCGAAATTTGCTAAAATTCCTTATATTATATTCCCGGGAAATGTCGGGAAGGAGAACACGTTGCTGGAAATTGTTAATAAGCTTATTTAAAGAATTCTTTTCTTTAATAGTGATGAATGAAGTTTATAATGTAGAGACTGGTTTAAGGAAACCAGCAGATGTTATGACAATAGCTTACGCTGTCAAATCACATTATAAACTAAACATTTCAATTGAAGAGAGGAAAAATACTATTGGTAAATATATTTGATGTTGCTAAGTTGGCAAATGTATCGATCGCTACTGTTTCAAGAGTTACCTCAAACAAAGAGGGAGTTAATGAAGCCACGAAAGCTGCTGTACTGAAGGCGATGGAGGAACTTGGCTATAGACCTAACAGCGCTGCCAGGACATTACGAATGTCTAAAAGTAATATTATTATCGTTTTAATGCTGAATATTAAGAACTCCTTCTACTCTGAATATATTAGAGGGTTAGAAGAAGTGGCTCAAAAGGCTGGATACTTTCTATTAATCGGCAGTACCGATGGTGATATGACAAAAGAAAAAAAATATATGAATCTTATTCATGATAGCCGGGTAGATGGTGTGATTTTGACAACAGAAGGAATAATGAATGAGTCTTCCATTAAGAAGATCAATAAAAGCAGTCCAGTAGTCTTAACATTCGACTACGTCCCAGGTCAAAACATTCCATCCATATCCATTGATAATGAAAGTGCAAGCAGAAAAATTACGAATCACCTAATTAATTTAGGCCATAAAAGAATTGCTCACATTACAGGTTATATGGGGCGCTTGCAAAGTCAAACCCGTTTAAACGGCTATAAACAAGCTTTGTTACAACATAATATTACTGTAGAGGAAGCTCTGATCCAAGAAGGCGGATATCTATTTAAGGATGGATATGCAGCAGCTCAGAAATTACTGAGTTTTGATAAATTGCCTTCAGCAATATATGGCGGAAATGACAATATTGCTATCGGAGCCCTAAAGGCAGTTCAGGAAGCAGGATTGCGGGTACCGGAAGATATTGCCATTGTTGGCTTTGATAATCTGGATATTGCTAATTATATGACACCCGGGTTAACAACGATACATCAGCCAAGATATGAGATAGGAAAACGCGCGATGAGTTTATTATTGCTGAAAATAGAAAATGCTGAAATAGAAAAACCCCATATTATTCTGGAAGATCAATTAATTATAAGAGATTCATGTGGTTACAATTTAAAAGAAAAATAATTAAAACCAGTTTTAATTTGTAGAAATGGGAGGATGCACATGACAAAAATTCCACTTGTTTTGTTGCCGGGCACTCTTTGTGATTCGGAATTATGGGTATATCAGACAGCTCATTTATCAGATATCGCTGAAATACAAATTGGTGATATTACAAAATCTTGCACAATAGAAAATATGGCAAAGGATGTTTTAGATCAATCCCCCCCAAGCTTTGCTTTAGCGGGATTGTCGTTAGGCGGGATTGTTGCAATCGAAATTGCCCGCCAGGCACCGAAAAGAGTCATAAAGCTTGCGTTGATGAATTCAACAGCTAATCCTCCTTATTCACACCAGCAAGAACAGTGGAGCCAGCTTATTGATGAAGTAGAAAAAGGAGATTTCTTGGAAGTGGTAGAGAAAAAGTTTTTGCCGAATTTACTTTACAAAAAGCACTCTGAAAAAAAATCTATCTTGCTGAAAGCCAAAAAAATGGCTGAAAGAGTGGGAAGTCAATCATATTTAAATCAATTGAAAGCGGTTACTTCAAAGCCGGATGGATTTGAAGTATTGCCTGCATTAAACATTAATACCTTATTAATTACTGGCAGCGAGGATATTTTATGCACGGCAGAGACGAATGAAAAAATGAAAGATTTTATTCCAGATGCCGATTTAATTGTAATCGAAGAATGCGGTCATTTGTCTCCTATGGAACAACCGCAGAAAGTTACGGAAGAAATGAGAAAATGGCTGCTGAAAGATCGAAGAATTTCAAAGTGTAAAAATTGTTCATGCGGAAAAAAGAACAATAAAAAAGGTGTGACGAATTGTTAGTAAATACAAAGGCTATTTTGCAGGCTGCCCAGCAGAATAAATATGCAGTCGCCGCATTCAGTGTATATAACTTAGAAACTATTCAAGCGGCAATAAATGTGGCTGAGAAAGAACAACATCCAGTTATATTAGCGATTGCGGAACGTTACTTTTCCACAGTTGATATAGAAGGGGTATCCAGCTTAGTGCAAACTATGGCGCATAATGCCAGTGTGCCGATAGGGCTTCACTTAGATCATGCCTATAAAAAAGAAACGATTTTAAGAGCTGTGCGTAATGGATTTACCTCAGTCATGTTTGACGGTTCGCAGCATCAATTTGAGAAAAATGTTCGTTTGACAAAAGAGATGGTGGAGATTGCTCATTTAGCCGGTATTTCAATTGAAGCTGAAATTGGTTCCTTGGCCCGCGGTGCTTTCTCTGATGAGGAGCAGGGGAGCGGAGCTTTAACTGATCCTCTGCTGGCACAAGAGTTTGTGGAAGAAACTGCTGTTGATTTCTTAGCGGCGGCAATTGGCACTGTGCATGGTTTAAATGTTTCAGAGCCGAATATTAACCTTGGATTACTAGAAGAAATTAAGAGAAACGTTAATGTGCCTTTAGTTTTGCATGGCGGCTCAGATACCCCCGAAATTATGCTTAGGCAAGTTATCGAAAGAGGAATTTGCAAAATTAATGTTAATACAGATGTATCCATTAAAGCCATGAACTTTTTAAAGACAGCTATTGAACAGAATACCTATACTCATTTATCCAATCTAATGGAAGATATGCAAAAAGAAATGGAAGAATATATGACGTATTTAGTCAAGCTATTTAAAGAGAATTAAAATAACAGTACATTAAGGCGGTTGTTTAAGATGTTAAAGAAAAATGAACTATTTGTTAATAAAACGAAAGCACTTTTGAAAGATGAAAAGAAAACAGTTGGATCATGGCTTCAATTAGCCAGTCCACTATCAGCTGAAATTATTGCAAAAGCAGGTTTTGACTGGGCTTTAATCGATATGGAACATGCTCCCGGAGATATAATGACGCTGATAGGGCAGTGCCAGGCGCTGAATGCTTATGATGTTGAACCTTTTGTAAGGACGCCCTGGAACGATAAGGTGATTATCAAAAAGATTTTGGATGCAGGCGTTTATGGAATATTAGTGCCATATGTCAATACAGCTGAAGAGGCGAGAGCGGTCGTGGCTGCTGCGAAATATCCTCCTGAAGGTGTTCGTGGGATTGCACCAAGTCCTCGTGCAGGGGGCTTCGGGATGAATGACTTAAATTATTTACAACACGCAAATGAACAGATGCTGATTATAGTAGCGATTGAAACACCTGAGGCAGTTGAGAATGTAGAAGAAATATTGGCTGTAGAAGGATTAGACGGTGTCTTTGTGGGACCGATGGATTTAGCGACTTCTATGGGGCATTTCTGTAATCCCGCGGCTGAGGAAGTGCAGGATGCCATTGCGAAAGTCGAAAGTGCAACGTCAAAGAGTGATAAATTTATTGGTACAGTAGCCGGCAGTATTGAGCAGGCAGTAAGTTTATACGAAAAAGGATATACGTTTGTAGTCGCGATGTCTGATAGCGTTTCATTGGGGAAATTAGCTATGCAAAATGTAGCAACATTCAACTCAAATTTCCCGGATCGTTAATTATAGAATTGGTAGAAGAA
>NZ_BRCD01000030.1:0-41854 GCF_023707945.1 Sporosarcina sp. NCCP-2331 | reverse complement strand
CATGCCAACACATTGCGGGTGTGGTGGAACTGGCAGACACGCTAGACTTAGGATCTAGTGCCTTCGGGCGTGGGGGTTCGACTCCCTTCACCCGCATCATTTGCGGAAGTAGTTCAGTGGTAGAATACGACCTTGCCAAGGTCGGGGTCGCGGGTTCGAATCCCGTCTTCCGCTTTTCACTCTTGCCGGGGTGGCGGAACTGGCAGACGCACAGGACTTAAAATCCTGCGGTAGGTGACTACCGTACCGGTTCGATTCCGGTTCTCGGCACCATGATCAAGTACTATGCGCCCGTAGCTCAATTGGATAGAGCGTCTGACTACGGATCAGAAGGTTGTGGGTTCGACTCCTGCCGGGCGCGCCATACTTTATCATAACTTATACATAATACAGACGGGAAGTAGCTCAGCTTGGTAGAGCACTTGGTTTGGGACCAAGGGGTCGCAGGTTCGAATCCTGTCTTCCCGACCACTTTATACGGGGCCTTAGCTCAGCTGGGAGAGCGCCTGCCTTGCACGCAGGAGGTCAGCGGTTCGATCCCGCTAGGCTCCACCAATCATATAATTTCAAGACTGACTAATTGTGGCGGCGTAGCTCAGATGGCTAGAGCGTTCGGTTCATACCCGAAAGGTCGTGGGTTCGACCCCCTCCGCCGCTATCTATGGACCTTTAGCTCAGTTGGTTAGAGCAGACGGCTCATAACCGTCCGGTCGCAGGTTCGAGTCCTGCAAGGTCCACCAGTTTAATTTGAATACGGAGGAATACCCAAGCCCGGCTGAAGGGATCGGTCTTGAAAACCGACAGGGGTGTTAAAGCCCGCGGGGGTTCGAATCCCTCTTCCTCCGCCATATTTATTTAAACAAAGCTTTACTTATTGATCTTGTTATGGTAAGATAATAAAGTCGGATTTAAAAGAACAGCAAATTTAATAACATTATCGCGGGGTGGAGCAGTGGTAGCTCGTTGGGCTCATAACCCAAAGGTCGCAGGTTCAAATCCTGCCCCCGCAACCAAGGTCCCGTGGTGTAGCGGTTAACATGCCTGCCTGTCACGCAGGAGATCGCGGGTTCGATTCCCGTCGGGACCGCCATTTTTATAAGCAGTACATTGTGGCTCAGTAGCTCAGTCGGTAGAGCAAAGGACTGAAAATCCTTGTGTCGGCGGTTCGATTCCGTCCTGAGCCACCATTCATGCGGGTGTAGTTTAGTGGTAAAACCTCAGCCTTCCAAGCTGATGATGAGGGTTCGATTCCCTTCACCCGCTCCATTAGGGGCCTATAGCTCAGCTGGTTAGAGCGCACGCCTGATAAGCGTGAGGTCGGTGGTTCGAGTCCACTTAGGCCCACCATTCCGCAGTAGCTCAGTGGTAGAGCAATCGGCTGTTAACCGATCGGTCGTAAGTTCGAATCTTACCTGCGGAGCCATTTTTTACGGGGAAGTACTCAAGTGGCTCAAGAGGCGCCCCTGCTAAGGGTGTAGGTCGCGAAAGCGGCGCGAGGGTTCGAATCCCTCCTTCTCCGCCATAATTTTTGGCCCCTTGGTCAAGCGGTTAAGACACCGCCCTTTCACGGCGGTATCACGGGTTCGAATCCCGTAGGGGTCATTCTGAAAAAGAGACAGTATACATTTAAATGTATACTGTCTCTTTTTCTATTAAATTTTTATAATAATAAAAAACACTGAAGTATCGAGTGCTCTGCAGCTGCTCTGTACTCCAGTGTTTTTATATTATTTATCTTCAATATAACTGTCGCCCTTATGATAGGGGATATCTCCAAGAGGTGATTCAATATTTTCTTCGTCCAGTTCTTCCATATATTTTTCTGCATCTTCATTTCGAACAAAGCCGGCAGGCTCTCCTGTAATATCAGAGGCAGCAAACTCTTCATATTCTTCAGCTTCTTCATCATCTTCTGTAGCATACAAATCATTGTAATCCCTGTTTTCATTGCCGGCAAAGTCTGAAGGAGTTTCGGATGTTCCTGACTTCGCGATTTCCTGGAAGCTGTCTTCATAATCCCGGGCCGCCCCGGATCTGCGTTCAGCAAAGGAGTTAGGCTCTGCCATAAGTAAGATGTCATTTTCAACAGGGCGATCGTCAGGTACGGATTTTTCGGCATCTTCAATACATACGGTCGTGTATGGGATAGCTTCTAAACGCTCGAATTGGATCTCCTTGCCGCACATTTCACATGTTCCGTACGTACCTTCCTTGATCGCTTGGAGAGCGTGCTGCACTTTATTCAGTTCATCTTCAGCATGTGTATTCAAAGCCATATCTTTCTCCCGTTCATATAGCTCGGTCCCCATATCTGCTGGATGATTATCATACATCGATAACTCGCCGACTTCTTCTGGTGCTGATTCAGTTATTTTCGTTTCTTCTTCTGTTTCAGTTAAACGTTTTTCCATAGCTTGTAATTCTTTTTCCAAATCCTTTATCTGTTCTTTAGTTAACAAGTCACTCACGACCCTTTCTGTATGGCTTTCTCGATATACAGTGAAATCAAAAAAGCTCTGTTACTTCAGTCATTCCCTGTTTATCAGGAAACATAAACCTTTCCAAAGAAAAAACGCCTACCTTTTTTTAGTGTAGACGTTTCCGCGGTAATTTATTCAGATGAAATGAGCGATCAAAATGCCGATGCCTAAAAGAAGTCCAAAAAGAGTATTGGTTACTCCGGTGTCTTTCATTGCGGGCATTACCTGGATTGGCTGCTCGTACTGCCGGAATGTTTTCACCGCATGCAGCGGCTTGGGAATGCTTACAAGTACAAGCAGTGCCCAGGCAGAGACATGGCCGGTCAGGACAAGTACGATAATCCAGAGATAAGAAACGACAAAGAATGACGCAAGAATTTTTACGGCATTTGGACGGCCGGTTAAAATGGCAAGCGTTTTACGTCCGCCTTTTGTATCGCCGGCGATATCACGGATGTTGTTTGCCAACATGATTGCTGCCACTAAAAGCATGCTCGGTACAGACAGCAGAATGGCATCGCCTGTAACAGTGCCTGTCTGAATGAAGAAGGCTATAAGAATTAACAGCATGCCCATTACGAAACCTGAAACTAGTTCTCCGAATGGCGTATAGGCAATCGGATAGGGGCCTCCGGTATAAAGATAGCCGATCAGCATTGCGACTGAACCTACGGCCGCCAGAACCCATGAGGATTCCATACAGATATAGATACCAAGTATTACGGACAGACCGTACAAAAGCAACGCGAGATTCAAGACAGTATTCGGTTTGACGCCATTGCGTACGATCGTACCGCCGATCCCGATGGAATGCTCATCATCGAGCCCTCGTTTGAAGTCATAGTATTCATTGAACATATTCGTTGCCATCTGCAAGAACAGGCTTGCAGTCAGCATAGCTAAAAATAGCGGAAAATGAAGCGGACCGTATTGCAGCGCGATCATAGTTCCTAAAAAGACAGGAGCAAAGGCGGCTGTTAATGTATGCGGACGAGTCAATTGCCACCAGACCCGCCACCCGGTTGTGGATTCTATTGTTTGTTGCACGTGTAATCTCTCCTTCTATAGTCATCAAATGCTATTATACCGCAAAAACAACTGGTTGGGTAAGACGAATGTTGTTTGTCGAAGGTCGTATTCAAATGGAAGACCTTATCATATTACGTCATGTGTTCAATGTGATAGAATGAAGATACTTATTGTTCAGTGTCTGCACATCTGGACGAAATTTATCGTATAACTTAATGATTGTTGATAAGGAGAGAGAAGGATGAACCGGAAATTGACCGATCGAGTAAAAAAAACGCTGCCTATAAATGCTAACGCTCGATTTTTTACGGAAACAGTAGAAGTGGAAACACTTAGTCCACTGGCCTTTTTTGAAGCGGGTCGCTCGGATTATGGGGATCACCGCTTTTTTTGGCAAAATGCAGATAACACGGTCAAGCTTGTCGGTATTGGACGGGCTGCTGTACTGACTGCGGACACAGAGCGTTTCCAATCGATATCTGCACAATGGAAAGCGCTGTGCGGAGGGCTGATCAAAGAAGAAAAAGACATGGATCCTGTTTTATTCGGAGGTTTTTCATTCGATCCAGAGACCAGGCAGGATGAAGAGTGGCTGGCTTTCCCGGCAGCTTATTTCACGGTGCCTTTATTTCAGCTGAAAATAGAGAACGGCAAGACGTATGTTTCCATAAACTATGTAACAGAAGAAGCAGAAGCCGCTGCTGAATTTGAGGCGCTTCGCCAGGAACGTGATCGCCTAACTCATATCGCTGAAGTAGAAGATTTCACAATACAAAGCAAGCCTGCTCTTATTTCCCAGACAGAGATTGATACGGATCGATATATGGATGCTGTCGGGAAAGTGACATCGCAGATTAATAAACAAATAGCAGAAAAAGTGGTTATTGCCCGAAAAATTAAATTGACATTTGAAGAAGATTTTCAGCAAACAGCTGCACTGAATGCGATTACCAATGAACAGCAGTCGAGCTATCATTTTGGGCTGCAAATAGGTGCCGACATGTTTTTTGGCGCTACACCGGAAAGGCTGGTCGAGATCAAGAATGGACAAGCCTATTCAGCATGCGTGGCCGGATCCATTCATCGGGGGAAATCGGCGAAGGAAGATCAGCAGTTAGGCGAGCAGTTGCTGCGTGATAAGAAGAATCGTGAAGAACATCAGTATGTAGTGGATATGATCACAGAGGTCTTTACGGAATTCTGTACTTCATTGCGAGTGAATAAAACGCCTAAATTGCTGAAGGTTCGTGACATTCAGCATCTGTTTACACCGGTAGAAGGAACACTGGCGGAAGATATGGATATTTTTCGTTTAGTCGAAGCTCTTCATCCAACGCCTGCGCTCGGCGGTGTGCCGCGTAAGACTGCTCTTGAAATCATTCGGGAAGAGGAACAGATGGACAGAGGATTTTATGCAGGTCCGATTGGCTGGACGGATGCTGCGGGTAACGGCGAATTTGCAGTGGCAATACGATCAGGTCTTCTGAAGGGAAACGAAGCCTATTTGTTTGCAGGCGGCGGCATTGTGGCGGATTCGAAACCGGATGAAGAATACGCGGAAACATGGGTGAAATTCCGTCCAGTTCTGCGTGCCCTTGGAGGAAGTTTACATGAATAATCACAAAGCAGCTTTAACAAACTATGTACTTCGTTTAACAGAAACACTTATACGGCAGGGAGCTAATCGGGCAGTCATCAGTCCTGGATCCCGTTCCACGCCTTTAGCTTATGCTTTTTCTAAATCAAAGGATATGAAAACGTATGTTCATACGGATGAGCGGTCTGCAGCCTTTTATGCGCTGGGTCTGGTGAAAGCGACAGGGCGGCCTGCTGTCCTATTATGTACGTCAGGTACGGCGGCTTCGAATTATCATCCTGCGATTACCGAGGCTTATTATGCACGTCTTCCGTTGATAGTCATCACAGCAGACCGTCCGCATGAACTGCGTGAAGTAGGAGCACCCCAAGCGATCGATCAAATCCGTATGTTTGGAGAACACGTAAAAGAAAGTGTAGACTTTCCAGTGCCGGAAGATCGTCCGGAAATCTTGGATTATATGGAACAGCGTGCGGTTCGCCTGCTTTCAACAGCAAAGACTGCGCCGCAGGGTCCTGTTCATTTTAATGTGCCATTCAGAGAACCTTTGCTGATCGATTTCGACGAACAGCAGCCGGCCGGCAGATTTCAGCAGCAATTACTTGCCGAAGTTCAGTTGTCTCAGCCAATGAAAGACGTGCTCTTGAAGATGCTTAAGGATGCGAAGCGAGGAATCATCATAGTAGGAGAGCAGCCGCCTGCTTTGCCTAAGGATCAATTCTGGCAATTTGCAAAGAAAATGCAGTGGCCGGTGTTATGCGATCCGTTATCAAATCTGCGTGCAGAGATACCTGCTGACTGCACCGATTTATGTGTTGATCAATATGATGCATTGCTGAAAAGCGGGTCATTCAGCGATCGTGTACAATCTGACTGTGTGATTCGGTTCGGTCCGCAGCCTATCTCAAAACCATTAACATTGTTTTTAAAGAAAACCCGTCCAGAGACGTATATTGTTGTGGACGAATCACCGAATTTCCGTGATCCTCTGGCATTGGCTACACATCATCTGCAAACTTCTGCAGCGAGTGTCTGGAATGCATGGGATCTACAGTTCGAGAAATCCGAATATACTGCTCTCTGGATGAAAGCGAATAAAATTTCCAGTGATGTACTCAGCGAAGATGAACACTTCAAAGGTGATGAAGGACATATCGTCCGTCAATTTATAGAAAATCTGCCGAATAAATCGGATGTTGTGTGCAGCAGCAGTATGCCAATCCGGGATCTTGATACGTTTTTCCAGAAAACAGAGAAAGATATCGCGCTGTTTTGCAATCGGGGTACGAATGGTATCGACGGTGTCGTCTCGACAGCACTTGGTGTACAGCAGGGCCGCAACAGAAATACTTATTTATTGATCGGTGATTTGGCATTCTTGCATGATATGAATGGTTTGATCATTTCACGCCTGCAGCAGACAGATCTAACGATTGTTGTTATTAACAATAATGGCGGCGGGATCTTTTCCTATTTACCGCAAGCATCTGTAGAGGATCACTATGAAGAATTATTCGGCACGCCGACGAACCTGACATTTAACCATATTGCAGCTATGTACGAAGCGCAGTATGATGCAGTATCTACAGTAGAAGCATTTGAAGAGGCACTGCGGAAGGATAAGTCGGCAGATCTTCGGGTTATTGAAGTCTTTACAGAGCGCTCGGAAAATGTGGAAGCACATAGAGCGGTCTGGAATGAAATTGCGAAAAGAGTTGAAGCCATTGAAAGCTGAGCTGATGGATATTCGGGGTTTATCAACTTATGTGGAATGCCACGGCAATAAGCAGTCACAAGCAGTTGTTCTGCTGCATGGATTTACAGGCTCGGCGAATACGTGGACAGAAATAACTCAGCAGCTATCAGCGGATTACTATGTAATTGCCGTTGATTTGGTCGGTCATGGCAGGACGGCGTCTCCGGAAGATCCAAGCCGCTGCCGTATCGAAGAGCAGACAGCTGATCTGCATAATCTGCTGAGAAAATTGCAGGTCACACAGCCCGTGCTGCTTGGATATTCCATGGGGGGCCGTGTTGCTGCGGGATATGCTTATGCATATTCTGAAGAAATCTCAGGCTTGATACTTGAAAGCAGTTCGCCTGGACTGCGTACAGCAGAAGAACGGACTGCTCGCAGAGAGTCTGATGCCATCCTCGCGAATCGGATAGAGAATGAAGGTATCGAGAAATTTGTCGAATTTTGGGAAGCTATTCCGCTGTTTGATTCGCAGAAGAAACTCTCACAAGAGCAGCAGCTTGCAGTGCGAAATGAACGTCTAAACCAGGATTCCGGCGGTTTAGCCAACAGCTTAAGAGGGATGGGCACAGGCAGTCAGCCGTCTTACTGGGGAGATCTTTCTTACTTTAATTTTCCCGTACTGCTGCTGACAGGCAGTGAGGACGCGAAATTTCAAAATATTGCCCGGGAAATGAGCCGTTTATTGCCAAATGTACTGCATGAAACGATTATAGATGCGGGGCATGCACTTCACGTGGAAAAACCCCGGCAATTTGCTACAATGATAAAGAGCTTTTTAAAACAGTTTGATAATTGAGGAGGAGTTTGAATGACGCGTCAATGGGAAACACTTCGTACATATGATGATATTAAATATGAAATGTACAATGGTATTGCAAAAATCACCATCAACCGACCGGAAGTACGCAATGCGTTCCGTCCGAAAACAGTAATGGAAATGATTGATGCTTTTTCACGTGCACGTGACGATCAGCGTATTGGAGTTATCGTCTTAACTGGTGAAGGAGAAAAAGCTTTCTGTTCAGGAGGCGACCAATCGGTGCGCGGTCACGGCGGATATGTCGGGGACGATGATATTCCTCGTTTGAACGTGCTGGATCTTCAGCGCTTAATCCGTGTGATTCCAAAACCGGTTGTTGCGATGGTTGCAGGTTATGCAATTGGCGGCGGACACGTACTTCACGTAGTTTGTGATTTGACGATTGCTGCAGATAATGCACGTTTTGGTCAGACCGGACCGACTGTCGGTTCATTCGATGCAGGTTACGGTTCAGGCTATCTGGCACGGATTGTAGGACATAAAAAAGCCCGTGAAATCTGGTATTTATGCCGTCAATACGATGCACAGGAAGCATTGGACATGGGTCTCGTGAATACGGTTGTTCCTTATGATCAGCTGGAAGATGAAACCGTTCAATGGTGTGAAGAAATGCTGAGCAAGAGCCCGACAGCACTGCGTTTCCTAAAAGCTGCAATGAATGCAGACACAGACGGACTGGCGGGACTTCAGCAAATGGCCGGAGACGCAACACTTCTTTATTACACAACGGATGAAGCAAAAGAAGGCCGCGATGCATTTAAGGAAAAGCGCAAGCCGGACTTCGATCAGTTCCCGCGTTTCCCGTAAAGAATTTGAAAGCTGCCTATAATGGGCAGCTTTTTCATTTTCTACATATGAGTTGAAAGGAGTACTAATTGATGATGATTCCAAATTGGCTGATGCAGCGGGCAAAGTTGACGCCTGAACAGTCAGCGCTTCCCGGCAAATCGTTTCATGAATTGTATCAAGCATCACTCAAAATTGCACAGCAGCTTCATCATAAAGGAGTAAAAGCAGGTGACCGTATCGCATTGCTGAGTCTTTCCAATGAAGAAACGGTACTGTTTATCCATGCATCATGGCTTCTGAGCGCAGAAGTCGTCTTCCTCAACAATCGTTTAACAGAGTATGAGCTGGCATGGCAGGTGAGTGACGCAGAGCCGGGTATTATTCTAGTCGATGATCGAATCACAGAAGCTTTCCATTTTGAAGGAATCGAATGTATATCGTATTCTGCCGTTCGTAAAAAACCTGCAAAAGAATTCACTATGCTTACGCAATGGGATGAGGATCGCACACTATCCATTATGTATACGTCAGGCACGACAGGCCTGCCGAAAGGGGTTCGGCAGACAGTAGGAAATCATACATCGAGTGCGCTCGCGTCCGTATTAAATTTAGGGCTGACAGATCGGGATTCTTGGCTTTGCATGATGCCGTTATTTCATATTAGTGGACTTTCCATCGTAATACGCTCCGTTATTTACGGAATGGAAATGCGCCTTTATGAAAAATTCGATGCACAGGAAGCAGCAAAACAAATTATGGCAGGGACCGTTACTTCGATGTCGGTGGTGGCGCTGACTTTGGATCAAATTGTACGTGTCATGGAAGAAGAAAACAATAAAGCGCATCCTTCATTTCGGACTATGCTTGTGGGCGGCGGTCCGGTACCACTTGATTATCTGCAGCGGGCAGGGGCTTGCGGGCTGCCGATATTGCAGACATATGGCATGACGGAAACCTGTTCACAAACCGCGACACTCGGAAAAGCAGATGCCATGCGTAAACTTGGCTCTGCCGGAAAGCCATTGTTTTTTAATCAAATCACCATTAAAGGCACTGACCAGGCAGGAGAAGTGGGAGAAGTACTCATCAAAGGGCCGCATGTGACTCCGGGCTATATTGGTAGTCATAGCAGCCGTTCTCCGCTTACGGAAGACGGCTGGCTTGCCACGGGGGATGCCGGCTATCTGGATGAAGAAGGCTACTTATTTATCGTTGACCGCCGGGCTGATTTGATTATTTCAGGCGGGGAAAATATCTATCCCGCAGAAATCGAAAATATCCTGCTCGCGCATCCTGCTGTCCGGGAAGCAGGAGTCTGTGCAAATGAAGACGAGCGCTGGGGGCAAGTACCGGTTGCTTTTGTTATAGCGAAAGAAGTGTCGGAAGAAGAACTGCTGGCATACTGTGAACAGCACCTGGCACGCTATAAAATGCCAAAAGAAATCAGGTTCACTGAACAGCTGCCGCGGAATGCTTCCAATAAATTAATGCGGTTTGAATTGAAAAAATGGCTATAAAAAAACGGGTCTGTGCCCAAATAGATTCTTGACAACTTTTCATGTATGTATTTCGAAAGTGCTGCTGCAGTTTGGCAGTGTGTGGATTTAGTATGTGCGGATTTCGTTGCTCGACTTTGCAGGAAATCTGAATGATATGTAAGTTTGCAGTTTGAATCCGCTTAGGCGCTGGGGGATTGCCTTACGCGATAAGCCTACTGGCGAAGGGCATGCCAGCAGTCTCATCGCCACGGCCGACCCCGCAGTTGCGCCTTCGCTGGTGTAAGGAACGTATAACATACGATTGTTTGCAGGGGATAGATTTAGTTGATGTGGTTTTTGTTTCTCGACTTTGTAAACGTATTGATTACAAGAATCTTTGCATTTGCAGAATATAAGTATTGCATGAAACGCATACATATTGTAATGAACTCCAATAGCATGCTCATACTGCAACTCGCATAAAAAGTATTGAAACATAAGCTAGTGTACCGTAGTGGAACGCGTCCGCCTGGAACGCAGGGAAACGGTCGCTTTCCACTTATCCTATATTACGCAATCACAGTTAAATCTCAAACTGTGACTGAAATAAACTGTCAAGCACATGTTTTGGTGAAGAACTAAAAAAACAGCAGATTAAGTTCCGCTGTTAGTTTTGTAGAGCTTTTTCCAATACTTGAAGATTACGCTCCATCAGGGAGAAGTAGTCTTCTTTATTTTTTATATCTTCATCTGTCAGCACGCTCAAATTATGAAGTGTCAGCGTCTCGGCATTCAGCTCTTTCTGAATGACTTCAGCTAATTTAGAGCTGACATTCTGTTCGAATAAAATATAATGAATATCTTTCTCTTTCGCTTCTTTAACAAGTCCGGCCAGCTGTTTTTGAGACGGCTCGTTTTGTGAGTCCAAACCTGAAACGGCAAGCTGCTGCAGACCGTACGTATTCGCTAAGTATCCGAATGCTGCATGCGAAACGAAAAAGGTTTTGTTCGGCGATTCGTCTGCCATCGTTTTGTACTGTCTATCGAGCGCTTCCAGCTCGTCATACAGTACGCTGAAGTTTTCTTCAAACTGTGCTGCATGTTCAGGCAGTTCATCGGAAAGCTCATCCTTGATTTTCTCGGCAAGCAGCGTACTGAGAAAAGGGGAAATCCATACATGCGGGTCAACTGCAGACTCCTCTTCTTCAGAATGTGCTTCTTCCTCTTCGCTGTGTCCTTCATGCCCGTGTTCATGGGAATGACCAGCTTCCAGCTCTTCGGGATCAATGGCATCTGCTACAGGCACAAAATGTACTGGTTCATTTTGCAGTGTTTTTTCGGTTTTCTGCACGAAGCCTTCAAGGCCGAGTCCGATATAGAAGAAAAGATCTGCTTTTGACAGACTCATCATATCTTTTTGCGTCGGTTCGAATACATGCTCATCGGTTCCCGGGGGATAGATGGATTGGACATCCACCAGGTCACCGCCGATCCGCTCTGTAAAGTATTGCAGAGGGTATACGGTCGTATACACACGTAGTTTTTCTGAAGAAGCAGATTCAGTTTCATTGGTTGCTTTGTTGCTGCATCCACTTAATGCCAAAAGTATCGCAGCTGCTAAAAAAAGATAACGAATTTTCATTTATGAAAGCCTCCAGGACCGTAATCGGAATGATTACTATTTAGATAACTTCCTCATCATACAAGATTCTTTTTCTGAATGCAACAATGTTTATTAGTATTCAGCAGAAATAAGAATTATGTCTAAGTTCGAGTGTCAGTCAATCAGATGCAATCACGCCGGGGCATGACCGGAATTACTTTTCCTGCATTTTTTTAGGAGGTACCGGATCAAATCCGCCTTCATGGAAGGGATGACATTTCAATATTCTTTTAACAGCGAGCCAGCTCCCTTTAATGGCGCCGTGTGTTTCAATTGCCTCGACGCCATAATGCGAGCAGGTTGGATAAAAGCGGCAAGAAGGCGGAGTTAATGGCGATATAAATCTCTGATAAAACCGAATGATAGATACAAATATTTTTTTTAGCATAATCGCTTCACCTTCCATTGTAGATAGGTTTAGTTTACCGACTTAAGTGGTAAATTAACAGAGAGAAGCTTAAAACCATCAGAAGGAGTGTTTTTTTATGTCTAAGGAATTAATTCAGGAATTGAACAAGCAGGTATCTACCTGGTCGGTCATGTACGCTAAGCTGCATAATTATCATTGGTTCGTGAAGGGACCTCAGTTCTTTACTCTGCACGCAAAATTTGAAGAGCTTTACAACGAAGCGACAGAGCATATGGATGAGATCGCTGAACGTGTGCTGACGCTGGGCGGAGAGCCGACTGCTACATTAACGCAGCATTTAGAAGGTTCAGTTGTCAGTGAAGCAAAAGGAACGGAAAAAGCGAATGAAATGGTACAGGCATTGGTCGATGATTTTGATAAAATCATGAAATCATTGAAAAAAGGCATGGATTTGGCTGCGAAAGATAGCGATGATATGACAGAGGACATGCTGAATGCCATTTATCAAAGCATCGAGAAACACCAATGGATGCTGAATGCGTTTCTCGGCGAAACAAATGAGTGACAAACCTTCATTCAGCAGGAAAACAGCCGATACTAAGAAGTGAATAGCAGGAAGGAGTGAACGATATGGATATCAATTCAATCATGTCCAGTCAGTTGAGAAGCTTGCAATCAACCGTTCAAATGAGTGTAATGACAAAAGCTCTTTCAATGGAAACTTCTGCGGTTGCGGAAATGTTGAATAATCTGGACAGTCAGCCTGTCGCTGTACACCCTCATAAAGGCGCGTCAGTCGATATCAAGGCTTGATTGCAAAAGACACATCTCGTATGATTAGAGATGTGTCTTTTTTCGATGGGACAGCACGAGGGTCAAATAGTACATATAAGAGTAGGAGGGTATCGATTATGGCACAAGGTCAATTTTTGAGAAATATAATTATTGAAACACCATCTAAACCAGGTAATTTAGGGAAAGTGACGATGGCAATCGGTCAGTTGAATGGTGATATTGGTGACATCCAGACGATTAAAGTCGGCACGGTCTCTACAATTCGGGAAATCGCACTGCTGTGCAACGATAAAGAACATTTGAATGAAATTGTTGCTGCGGTTGAAGATTTGAAAAATGGCATTAGAGTGCATGCTGTGACAGATGATGTTCTCCAGGCGCATGAGGGCGGAAAGATTCATATGAAGGCCAGCCATCCGATTCGTTCCCTGGCTGATTTGCGCAGAGTATATACACCGGGCGTTGCGAGCGTCTGCAAAACGATCCAAGAAGATCCAGAACAGGCGAATTATTTTACAGGAATTTCGAATACTGTCGCTATCGTAACAGATGGAACAGCAATTTTAGGACTGGGCAATATTGGCCCTGTGGCTGGAATGCCTGTTATGGAGGGGAAGGCGGTACTGTTTGACCAGTTCGTCGGTATCAGTGGAATTCCGATTTTATTGGATACAAGTAATCCTGATGAAGTGGTTGAAACAATCAAGCACATCCATCAGGGATTTGGCGCGATTTTATTGGAAGATATCGGAGCACCGCATTGTTTTGAAATTGAGGAACGGCTGAAAAAGGAGTTGTCGATTCCCGTCATGCACGATGACCAGCATGGTACAGCTGTCGTTGCGCTGGCTGCCGCATTGACCGCCTGTAAGCATGTCGGTGTTGAGCTGGCGGACTCAAAAGTCGGTCAGATCGGACTGGGTGCGGCAGGTCTCGCGATCAGCAGAATGTTCATGGCTTACGGTGTTAAAGAGATGAAAGGCACAGACTTAAATCCTAAAGCGACAGCAATGATGGAAGAGTTTGGCGGCACTGTCGCAGAATCGATGGAAGAAGTTATGGCAACATGCGATTTGATCATTGCGACAACAGGTGTAGCAAATTTGATTAAGCCGGAAATGGTACGTAAAGGACAGATCATTCTGGCCTTATCGAACCCAAATGCGGAAATCATGCCGGATGTTGCGCTTGAAGCAGGTGCAGCGTACGCAGCCGACGGTCGTTTAGTAAATAATGTTCTTGGATTCCCCGGAATTTTCCGCGGTGCTTTGAACGCAAATGCTAAAGAGATTACGTACCCGATGCTTATTGCCGCAGCACTTGCGATTGTCGAAAGTACGAAGCGCGATGATCTCGTGCCGCATCCGCTTGATCCAAATGTACATGTCAATGTGGCATTGGCGGTTGAGCGAGTCGTTTATGAAGAACAAGTAAAATGAGTTGGATCCGCCTATTAATCTTTATTGGTTAGTAGGTTTTTACCTATTGATTTACCGAATATTTTCATCAGTAATGTCCATGCTACGTAAAAAAGAAAGTAGGATGGTTATGCCTGATCAAAAATATACGATGTATGTATCAATGAGTCACAAACAAGTTCTGCTGGATCCGTACTCTTCACCCTGGGAATATAAAGTAGAGGTCACAGAAGAAGCATATCCTGTTTTCGAGCGATTATTTGCACAGATGGAACGTCTGGAATTTCGAAACTTTCTGCGCGCACACTTACCCTATATTCCTTATCACTATGACAGGGATAATGACGATATCGATCTGAGAATGAAGAAAGTCTACGCACTTATTCATGAATATACAGATGAAGACTCCAAACGTTTTATCGAAAAACTGCCCTTCTTTCGTTGATTCGGCATACGTCTTTCCGCTACACTAAGGGAAAGGATGTGAGCCAGATGCTGAAGTTTGAAGACTTGCAAGGTGCCGATGTTGAACTGACATTCGGTCCGAATCAACACCAAATAGAATCGCGTCATGTGCTGGTCGTCATAAAACATGAGGGACGCTGGCTGCTGACGAAACATCGGATACGCGGAATTGAGTTTCCTGGAGGGAAAGCGGAACCCGGCGAAACAATAGAACAGGCTGCTATCCGCGAAACTTTTGAAGAAACAGGTGTTACGATTGAAAAAGTCCGGCCTTTTGCCGAATACGTGGTATTTACGGAGCCGCCTTTCAGTAAAGCAGTATTCACAGGTATTGTCACCGAAATCGATCACCATCACACATTACTTGAAACCGAAGGCCTCGTCTGGATGACAGACGATGAATTGGATATGTGTACAGATCTCAGTTTTCATATGAAAGATCGAGGGATGAATGAACTGCGGAAGTGGGTGGAAGCCGATGCGTGAGCGAACTGACGGAAGTATTGGTAAACGTAAAGAATATCCCTCACCGAATCCGAAAGTTCGCTTAGAGGAAGTAACATACTGGTCTGACCGGTTGCAGGTGAAGGGAATGCTGGCAACGCCCAAAGCGGAAGGGCATTATGATGGACTGCTTTATTTACGCGGCGGTATCCAGCATGTCGGTATGGTTCGCCCGGCGCGGATTGCACAATTTGCTTCTCACGGTTTGGTAGTGTTCGCTCCTTATTACCGCGGAAATCGTGGAGGGGAAGGGAAGGATGAATTCGCAGGTGACGACCGGAATGATGCAGTGGCTGGAGTGGAGGTGCTGAAACAGCAGCAGTTTGCCGACTCAGAGAGAATTCATCTGTTCTCTTTCTCGCGCGGCGGTATTATGGCACTGTGGACTGCGATTCTCAGGGAAGATCTGACATCGATGGTAACATGGGCAGGTGTATCTGACGTAGTATTCACGTATAAAGAACGTGAGGATATGCGCAGGATGATGAAAAGGGTAATTGGCGGGACACCGAATAATCAACCTGACGCGTACCGTGAACGGACTGCATTATTCCGTGTGGAAGAGATCACTATTCCTGCGCTGATCATTCACGGGACGATGGACATAAATGTTTCTTTTGAACAGGCATTGTTGCTGGAGAATGCTCTGCGTGATGCCAATAAAGTATATGAAACGTGGTATTTAGAAGGCTATACGCATTATATTCCGCCCGAGATGAACCGGCGGCTTGTAAAAGATGCGGTTGACTGGATGAAACGCCAGGGCTATTAACGAAAAAATCCTTGCAGAGTAATTCTGCAAGGATTTTCTCATTCTATTACAAGGCAGGTGGTCCGCCCTTGATCGCGATATCTTCTGAAAGATGATCGAACTTCTTGAAGTTCTCGCGGAAAGCGGCAGCCAGACGATTTGCTTCTTTATCATATTCTTCAGGATCTTCCCAAGCATAGCGCGGGTGAAGTACATTGCTTGGCACGCCTTCAATTTCAAGAGGCATTTCCAATCCAAAGATTTCGTTCTTTTTAGTTTCTACATTATCCAACTTGCCGGCAATGGCTGCACGAACCATTGTACGGGTATAGCCCAAGTTCATACGGGAGCCCACTCCGAAAATTCCGCCGGTCCATCCTGTGTTGACCAAGAACACCTTCGATCCGTGCTCGTCGATTTTCTTTCCGAGCATTTCTGCATATGTTGCAGCAGGAAGCGGTAAAAAAGGTGAGCCGAAACATGTAGAGAATGTCGGTTCCGGAGCTGTAATACCACGCTCAGTACCTGCAAGCTTGGAAGTGAATCCGCTCAAGAAATGGTACATTGCCTGTTCTTTTGACAAGATCGAGATTGGAGGCAGAACGCCGGAAGCATCAGCTGTCAGGAAAATGATATTTTTCGGATGACCTGCAACAGAAGGCGTTACGATATTATCAATATTTTCAATCGGGTATGCTGCACGCGTATTTTCAGTCAAAGATTTATCATCATAATCAGGAATACGTGTCACTTCATCCAATACGACATTCTCAAGTACGGAACCGAAACGGATCGCTCCGAAAATTTCAGGTTCTTTTTCTTTTGAAAGGTTGATACATTTTGCATAGCATCCGCCTTCAATATTAAATACACCGTTGTCAGACCAGCCGTGCTCATCGTCACCGATTAATTTGCGGTCTGCGTCAGCGGAAAGAGTTGTTTTACCTGTTCCTGACAAACCGAAGAATAGTGCTACATCGCCTTTTTCTCCAACGTTTGCTGAACAATGCATGGATAGAATATCATTTTCGGGAAGCAGGAAGTTCATGACAGAGAAGATGGATTTTTTCATTTCACCTGCGTATTCTGTTCCGCCAATCAAGATAATACGTTTTTCTAAAGACATAATGACGAATGCCTCAGAATTCGTGCCGTCGACTTCTGGATCTGCTTTAAAGGAAGGAGCAGCCAAAATCGTGAATTGTGATTCGTGAGCCTGTAATTCTTCTGCAGTGGGACGGATGAACAATTGGTGGACAAACAGGTTCTGCCAAGCCAGTTCATTGATGACTTGAATAGACAGTTGGGAGTCTTTGTCAGCGCCCGCAAATCCTTTAAAAACGAAGAGCTCATCTTTTTGCTGTAAATGATCGATGACTTTCGTGTATAATGAATCGAATGCTTCGGAAGAGATCGGGCGGTTTGTACTGCCCCAGTCCACTTTGTCTTTAGACACTGCATCTTCGACGATAAATTTATCTTTAGGAGAGCGTCCTGTATATTTCCCTGTACGTGCTGTTAAAGCGCCGTCTGCTGAAAGTTCAGCTTCATCTTTAGCGATTGCTTTTTCCGTTAATTCCGCCACAGACGCTTGGATCGTCACGTTGCCTCCTGATAGAAGGCTTTTTAAACTATCATCAATTTTTGCAGATATCATAATTACATACCGTCCTTTGCGTAGTCGTTTTATTTGAGTAGAACATCTTAATTCGTAAATAGTATAACACATTAAGAATAATAATCTATACTAATTAAAAACTCAAGTGATTTGGTATAAAAAATTTGACAAAATGTAAACTTTTTTATACTATGTGACATGAACGGATACTCTTATCCCGAGTTGGTGGAGGGTACAGGCCCTGTGAAACCCGGCAACCTGCAAAAGACTGATGTCTTGCGCGAAGGTGCCAAACCTGAAGCAAGGTTGAATTCCTTGGACGATAAGAGTGAAAGGTGCTGCGCGTGAAATTATGCCTTTTACTCATGGAAAGAATATGAGTAAGGGGCTTTTTATTTTATATTGTCTAGCCCTGAATCCTTATGGTATTTGATTGACGTCATTTCAGGCGTGGAACTTTACCAGGGACTTATGAGAGTACCGTATCATGTTGCTTAATAGGGGGAAATAAAATGACAAACCGTCGACTGTTTACATCAGAATCAGTTACTGAAGGCCATCCTGACAAGATGTGCGACCAAATATCAGATGCAATCCTGGACGCGATCTTAACTGAAGATCCAAACGCTCGTGTAGCATGTGAAACGAGCATTACGACAGGACTTGTATTAGTAATGGGAGAAATCACTACGACAACGTATGTGGATATCCCGAAAGTTGTGCGTGAAACCGTAAAAGATATTGGCTATACGCGTGCGAAATACGGATTTGATTACGAAACATCAGCTGTTTTAACTTCTATTGATGAACAGTCACCTGAAATTGCGGCCAGTGTAAATATAGCATTGGAAGCACGTGAAGGTTCCATGTCAGATGAAGAGCTGGATGAAATTGGAGCAGGGGACCAAGGTTTGATGTTCGGTTATGCCTGTAATGAAACAGACGAATTAATGCCGTTGCCGATCAGCCTTTCCCATAAGCTGGCACGCCGTCTGACTGAAGCGCGTAAAGAGGAGCTTATCTCTTATTTGCGTCCGGATGGAAAAACACAAGTCACTGTAGAGTATGACGAGAACAACAAACCTGTGCGTATTGATACAATTGTTATTTCTACACAGCATCACCCGGAAGCAACTCTTGAGCAGATTGAAAAAGATGTAAAAGAAGTTGTCATAAATGCAGTTGTCCCTGCGCATTTATTAGATGAAAACACGAAATACTTTATCAATCCGACAGGAAGTTTTGTGGTCGGAGGGCCGCAAGGGGATGCAGGTTTGACAGGCCGTAAAATAATCGTCGATACGTACGGCGGCTATGCACGTCACGGCGGCGGAGCATTCTCGGGCAAGGATGCTACGAAAGTGGACCGTTCTGCTTCCTACGCAGCGCGTTATGTCGCGAAAAATATTGTAGCGGCAGGATTGGCAGAACACTGTGAAGTACAGATTGCCTACGCTATCGGCGTCGCGAGCCCGGTATCTATTTCAATCAATACTTTTGATACAGGCCGTTTGTCTGAATCAAAATTGGTTGAATTTGTCCGTGAATTATTCGATTTGCGTCCGGCCGGCATTATCAAAATGCTTGATCTTCGCCGTCCAATCTATAAACAAACGGCAGCTTATGGTCATTTTGGCCGTACGGATATTGACTTGCCATGGGAAAAGACAGATAAAGTCGAAGCATTAAAAGAGCTTGCAGGCAAATCAGGCGTTAAGCAATAATTGAATTGAAGTGAGCAGAAAAAGCAGAAAGCAGGGAAATCCTTCTTTCTGCTTTTTTTCTATGCTCAAATAGTATAATCTAATATATAGAACATTCAGAAACCAAAGGGGGCATTTGGATGACGACTATACAGGAAACAAAGTCTGTGCTTGATATGGATGCAGCAGAGCTGAAAGCTGAATTGGACAGTGGACGTATTACTTCCAAGAAGATAACAGAAGCATTTATTGAACAGTGTAAAGCGACTAATACAGCGGTGAATTTTTTGGTGGAAGAACGATTTGCCCAGGCGCTGAAGGAAGCGGATTGGGCTGATGAACAAAGAAAGTCAGGAAATGCGCAAGGCAAACTGTTCGGCGTACCGATCAGTATGAAGGAATCCTTTGATGTGGCAGGCATGCAGACAACTGGTGGACTGCCGCATCGAAAAGACCGGGTATCAGAGGATGACGCGGAAATTGTGCGGCTTCTGAAAGCAGAGGGTGCCATCATTATCGGTAAGACTAACACGCCCGCTCTATGTTTTTGTCAAGAGACAGAAAACGCTCTGTATGGCCGTACGAATAACCCGCGCGATCTGGCAAAGACAGTCGGCGGGTCGAGCGGAGGGGAGGGTGCGGCAATCGCCTTAGGAGCTGCGGCAGCCGGGATTGGCTCAGATATCGGCGGGTCGATCCGCATACCCAGCCACTTCAATGGAATTATAGGTTTTAAATCCGGAAACCGCCAAGTCTCTTCCTGTGGCAGCTATCCTGCAGAAGAACATCCGCTGCAGCAACGAATGCTTGGCATCGGCCCGATGACCAAGTCTGTCCGGGATGCCAAGTTTATATACGAAATCATTGCCAATAAGCCTTTGGTAAAGAATAAACTGGAAGAGTTCACCCTTACATTCTTGGGAAAAACGAATCTCCCTCTTTCCAAGCAGACAGAAGGATTCTTGCAGACTGTTCAAGGTTTTTTATCAGACGACCAATCTGTGGCTGAGGGAATCCCGCCTTATTTCCATGAAACCGCTCTTTTATGGCAGGAAATCATGTCGATCGACGGAGCGCATGGCGCGGCGAAGGAAGCATTCGGCCATCGCTCAGTGCAGCCGGTGAGGGAGTATTTAATGGACAAAGCGGGGAAAAGGACAGAGCTGCACCGTTATTTATCTTGGGCGCTGATTGGTGCATCGCTGTTTAAACCTTCTGCTGAACGGGTGAAGGAAATAGAAGCAATGATTGCAGAAGGGGATGTGCAGCTGGCCCGCTATTTAGACAAACGAATTTTGATTTTGCCCGTTTATCATTCGGCTGCGCCTGCACATGGCATCGTATATAAGGAGTTATTCTCAATTCGTAAAACCTATGCCCGCTATATCCTCTATGTCGCCTATGCAAATGTATGGGGACTTCCCGCTTTGACTGTACCGGTTGGCGCTGACGCTGAGGGCATGCCGATTGCTGTGCAGTTGGTGAGCTCAATCGGCAATGAAGATGCATTATTTGAACTTGGGAAGAAGCTCGAGAAAGCATTTACAGGTTACTCGCGCGTGATTCCCTCATTCATTTGAAAAAACAGCGGCACGGTTTCTTCTGGCGCTTTCCGGCAGAGATTGCAGACGATTTACCGCTGTGTCTTTTTGCTGATAATCTTTTGTAAGAAACGCACGTCCAAGGAATCTGTAACTGGAAAGTCCTCAACTTGAATTGTTCCGCTGTCCGTGAATTGAACGGCGGCTTTTCTGCCCCGTAATCCGTGCGGTACACCAGGTGAGGGCATCCCGCTGCAGACAGACGCTCATTCGCTGCGAGTCTTAAAAACTGATTCATTGACCGTCTTCACTTCTTATTCATCTTCTTCGATCTGTTCTTTAACTTTCTCAATTTGTTTGATTTGCTCCTGGTACTCTTCTTCCACCTCTGTCGTGCCGGGAATAAGCGGTTCTTCATTGTAGTCGACCCGCTTCCCGTAGCGCAATAGTTCGTAAATGACCATGCCGTTATTCGGCTTGCCGTTAAACGTTTTCATTGGGATTATATCAAACAGCACGTAATAGAAAGCATAAAAGATGAACCGGTTCCAAAACGTCTTGAATTCTTCCCAGTAACCATTCGCAAGCAGTGCGTTGATGATCAGAGCGATGAAGAGATTTATCAAGATGGGACCCGCATAGATACATATATAAGCGAAGTTTCTGTCTGTTTTTATAGAATCAAAAGAAAACCAGCTGTAAACGTGATAATATTTTCGAACGTCAAAGATCAGAAAAGTAAAGAGCCGGGGACCTGTGCCAATCGTCAATCTTGGATTTTTTACGCCGAATAACCCGCTGATTAAAAAATAACCTGCTTCCCGTATGAAAATTACAACGGGTAATATGATGAAGGCAGATATTGTCAATCCAATCAGGTCCTTCATACCGAACATGTTAGCCTCTCCTTTAATTCTGAAGTTCCTCTTTCCAATAAAATACCCATTTCGAGCTGATTTGAATCGCGCTATTCCTGGATTGATGAAAGAAGCTAACATGAAATGTGTTTAGTTTATCGGTTCTGGGGAAAATACATATTAGTAAGAAATACACAACATAATCTTGAGGAGGAATTGTTAATGGCTAAAATTGCAGTAGAAAAACCATTTGATGATGTAAAACAGGCGTTGGAGGAAAAAGGACATGAAGTAAAAATGTTCGAAAGTGATGAAGAAGTGAAAGGTTATGATATGGGCGTCGTCAGAGCGTTGAGTGATGTAAATATAGATCAATTCGACTTCCCTGTGGTAAGTATCGAAGGGAATTCGGTACAGGATATCGTTGATGATGTGGAAAAGAGATTGCAACGTTAATATAGCTTAAAAACGGTTCTCCAATTGGAGAACCGTTTTTTTATTGACAGAAGTTGTCTAAAACAGTAAACTGTTCAACATTGACTTGTGAGTCAATCAATAATTAGAAATGAGTTGAAGTATCGTTTATGTCACCCCGAACAAGTGAAAAGTTTAAAGAAATCCGTGATATTCGGCAGCAACAGCTGAAGGATGCAGCAATCGAATTATTTGGGATGAAAGGTTTTGCGGCAACTAAAATTAGTGAAATTACGAACAAGGCAGAACTAAGCCACGGTTTGTTCTATCATTATTTCAAATCAAAAGAAGAATTATACGTTACCGTTCTGATAGAATTGCTGGAAACGTTAATCGAAGTAATTAATGAAGCAGAAGAACAATCCGAAAGCCCGCTGATGCAATTGGAATGGCTGACAGATGTCACACATTCCGGACCGTTGAAAGATGGAGTTTACCGTCATATTCTTATCATGCAGGCTCTATATTCAGATCATTTACCTGCAGAAACAAAAGAAAACATAGTGGAAAGATATCGTTCCATGGTTATTCGGATTGCACTGATTATTGAAAGAGGCCAGATAACCGGTGATTTCATTGAAGGGGATCCTGAAGAACTGGCGATTTACCATTTGTCTTTGGTTCATGGATTACTGTTATCCAATGCACGTAAAATGGTGCCGATCGAGGTGTCTGTAGATAAGGTGCTGCGTCAGTTGAAACCTTGTGAAGATCGGGGGGAGCACGTATGAACCGTATGCTGAAACCAACGATTATTGCGATTTCAATGGCGACCGTTATGGCGGGTGCAGCGATTTCTCCTGCACTTGGATTAATTGCTTCGAACTTCTCGGATGCTGATCCGGTCATGATCAAGCTGATTTTGACAGCACCTTCTTTGTTTATTATTCCATTTACTTTTATCTCGAGTTACTTAACGAGTAAAATTTCGAAACGCATCATTGTGCTTATTGGGTTATCGATCTATGTAATTGCAGGGGTAGGCGCACAGTTTACGAATACAATTGAGATGCTTCTTGCTTTCCGTTTTATTTTGGGTGCAGGTGTAGGTTTAGTCATGCCACTCGGGATTACGCTGATCAGTGACCACTTCAATGGTAGAGAACAAGTCAAATTGATGGGCTATAACTCCGCTTTCAGTAATTTTGGCGGGATTTTAACCATGATGCTGGCAGGTTATTTGGCATCGATCAGCTGGCGGGCACCATTTAACGTCTATTTAATGGGTGTAGTAATCTTTATCATGGTCTATGTCTTCTTACCAAAAGATCAGCCTCGTAAAAAAGAGAAAGATACACCTAAATTAAAGTTGCCACTAGCGATATATGGCTATGCGTTAGCTTCAGCGGGTATCATGCTCGTCTATTATTCAGTTGCTACGAATATGGCATTATATCTTGAACAAAGTAATATAGGCGGTTCAGAACTGGCGGGTACCGTCATTTCATTTACGACAGTTGGCGGAATGATCACGAGCCTGACGTTGATTCAGCTACAGGATGTGCTGAAGTCTTATATTATTCCAATCAGCTTACTGGTGATGGGTATTGCATTTACCGGTTTAGCTTTGAGTCACTCAGTCCCGATTATATTGGCTTGTACATGTATGGTTGGTTTTGGACAGGGGATTCTCTTTCCGATCATCAACGTCAAAGCACTGGGCTTAGTGAATCCTTTACACAGTGACAAAGTGATTGCTGCCATTTCAAGCTCTATTTATGTCGGACAGTTCAGTTCGCCACTTGTACTGGATGGTATTGCAAGACTAGCAGGTTTCCCTGCGATCCGTTTCCAATATACAGTAGTAGGTATAGGGCTGGGAGTCGCAGTCGTGTTGATGATGTTGTACCGTATAATCAGAAGAACTAAGACATCGATGGAAGAGGCGTAACAGCACGAAAAAAGACGTCACCGAATGAATCGGTGACGTCTGTCATTATTGGATTACATTTGTGTCTCTAGATTATCAACTGTTTGATATTCTTTCATTAATGATTGAAGCGGCAGCTCGTACAACTGCTTGCCGTCGATCTTAAATACCCCATTTGAGACCAATTCTTCAATAACTTCATCACGCTTTGTTTCTAAAATATTTTCAGCTGTCTTCATCGTACTTTTCCTCCTTGATACCCTTCTTAACTATAGCCATTTACTGCTCTTTCTAAACTTCTGCGGAAAAGTTTCAATAGTGCAAATTTTTCTTTGCATACGGCGATGGATGCAACCGACAGCAGTAATGTTCTCTACTTCAGATGTTTACAACTGTGTCAATGGCACGGTAATCGCAGCAGAAGGTGGATAGATGGCATATTAAGCAGAAAAACAGCCCAATATGGCTGTTTTTTTGTTTATGGCTACCAATGTGTGGAAAGAATAGCTATAATCAATTTCATGCATAAAAAAGTAAGACATTACAGGGAGGTTGCTATGTTTTTTATTGAAGCAAAACGAATTGCTGTGGTTATCTTAGGTGCATTCATTATGGCTGTATCTTTGAACTTCTTTCTAATAAACGCCAATGTCTATGCGAGCGGTTTTGCAGGTGCTGCACAGTTGGTTTCAAGTATCTTGACGGATTATATGGATATAACGGTTAGTACGGGTGTTCTGCTGCTATTATTTAATATTCCGGTTTTCATTTTGGGATGGTTCAAAGTAGGTAAGGGCTTTACAATTTACAGTATCGTCTCTGTTGCGTTCACCACTTTATTCTTGGCGATTTTGCCGCTTAGCTCTGTATCAGATGATATTATGCTGAATGCAGTATTTGGCGGTGTGCTGGCAGGTGTAGGAGTAGGAATGTCTTTGAAATTAGGGGCATCTACAGGAGGAATGGACATTGTCGCGATGATATTATCGCGTATGCAGGATAAACCGATTGGAATTTATTTTCTATTATTGAATGGGATTCTGATTGTCTTTGCCGGAATTCTATATAAACCTGAAAACGCATTGTACACGATGATTGCTCTATACGTCACCACATCAGTAATCGATATGATTCATACGCGTCACGAAAAGGTCACTGCCATGATTATCACCAGGCAGGCTGACGAGCTTCAGCAGGCAATTCACCGCCAAATGGTGAGGGGGATAACGATTCTGCCTGCAAAGGGTGCATATTCAAAAGAAGATAAAAATATGCTGTATGTCGTCATCACGCGTTACGAATTGTATGATTTGGAGCGGATTATCAACGAAACAGATCCTAAGGCATTTACAAATATCGTCCAGACCGTCGGCATCTTCGGCTTTTTTAGAAAAGAAGGGGAAAAACTAGTATAATGAATGAAAGCCAGGCATTTGCCTGGCTTTTTTGCAGCTTGGAATCTTGAGTAGATGAAAGGTCATTTACTGACGGAATTGAAGATGCTGCCAATATTTTCATGCGAAGTGCTGGTTACACGCTATGTAATAATTATATGTCATTTAATATTGGATAATGGTAAGGGAAATAATTCGATGTAAATTATCTGCTATTAACTTTAGTTGCTTGTGGGAAATGAAAAACTATGTGATCATAAAATGATAATTTGTTATTGTTAAAGAGTGTGGTCTATTGAAAACGAGTAATTACAAGGTGGTAGATGACAAATGAATCTAATGGATATCCAATCAATTGTTCAAAGTATAGCAGAAGCTACCGCAGCAGTATTAAAAATTGAAGTTGAAATTGTGAATCATGAATTTATACGTATTGCATGTACAGGAGAAATGCAAGTGAACATATTGAAAAGATTGGAAGGTGACCTTGTTTACAAAGAAGTGTTTTACAAAGAAAAACCGATCATTATTAAGAATCCCGGATTTGAGGAAATATGCTCAAGCTGTATGTTCTTTAGGAATTGTATAGAAATGGGAGAAGTTAGCGTGCCCATTATGGTTCATGGTCAAGCAATAGGTGTAATAGGATTGCTGGCATTTAATAAAGAACAGCAAGATAGGTTATTCGAAAATATTGAAGGAATACTAACTTTTCTGGATAGAATGGCATATCTTCTGGCAAGTAAATTAGACCAATTTAATATGATGGACGAACTGGAAATGCATAATAAAAAAATGATTAAAATGTTAGACCTCGTACAAGAAGGTGTCTTAATAACTGAACCAAATACAAATATTATCGAGATTAATGAACAGGCCAAGAAGATATTAGGTATCACTGAAAATAATCCACAGCCTGAATATGTAACAAGATTCATTGAAAAGGTATTAAATATTGAAATTGTAGAACATCAAACTTTTGAATTGCATCATCAATTATTTCAAAAATCACTTATTGTTACTAAAAAAGAAATATTGGGTAAAAACCAATCAAAGGAAACATTGCTGACCATAGTCGACGTGGAAAGAATTCAGGATATGGCCGAGAAAGTCAGCGAAGAACAGATGAAATCACTTCAACATATTGTAGGATCCAGTAAGCAAATTAATGAAGTGAAAGCTTATGCATTCCGAGCCTCTCAGTCAAAATCCACAATAATGATTCAGGGAGAGAGCGGGACTGGAAAAGAAGTGTTTGCTAAGGCAATTCACCAAGTCAGTAAGCGCAAAGGAAATATGTTTATAGCAGTAAACTGTGGTGCCATCCCTGAGAATTTACTTGAGAGTGAACTATTTGGATATGAAAAAGGAGCTTTTACTGGTGCAAGTAATATTGGGAAAGTAGGAAAGTTTGAACTGGCTAATGGTGGAACAATTTTTCTTGATGAAATAGGAGAAATGCCGTTACATTTACAAGTTAAGCTATTAAGAGTCCTACAAGAAAATGAAATTGAACGGGTCGGCGGAAATAAAATAATTCCAATCGATGTACGAATTATCGCAGCCACTAACCGCGAACTCAGTGAGTTGATTAATGAAGGCCTTTTTCGGGAAGATTTGTATTTCCGTTTAAATGTCATACCTATGAGCATACCTCCTTTAAGAAGTCGGCCAGAAGATATTGTATCCTTATGTGACTACTTTGTAAGTGAATATAATGAGATATTTAATGCGAATGTTCTAGGTTTCTCAAAAAATGTTATGGATAAGTTGCTTCAATACCCCTGGAAGGGAAATGTTCGCGAATTAAAGAACTTTGTAGAATACCTATTTAACTTTATACAAAATGGGTATATTACTTTAGAAAACGCTGGAAACCTAATAGATAATAAATTAATTTTGAAAAATTTAAATGAGGTCCCAAATATTTTCTCGTTAGAAATATTAGAAAGAGACCATATTAAAAAAACGGTTGAGTTTGTAAAGAAAAACAATCAAAATATCGAAGATGCGGCGATGTTATTAGGAATTAGCCGTGCGACATTGTTTAGAAAACTAAAAAAGTATCACAATGATATTTAGTATCATTGTGATACTTTTTTAGTTTAAGTTACAGCAGTAATTGATCTAGTCACATAACACGTTTTGAAAGTATCAATTAGATACTTTTCGTTTTACTATTTAATTATCATTATCTCACAAAGTCTGTTTAAATCAGTGTTTTAGAAGTTGGCATGGAAGTTGCAATAGTAATAGGCAGAGAGAAAAAATCAGAATTGTAATATTGTCTGATATAACAATCAGTCATTTTTTTCTCATATATATTTCATCTTCATATCTTTACATTGATACATAAGAAGGGAGAGAGTTGTGTGAAAGCAAAGTTATACCGTAAAGAAACAGGGGGATATCGACATGACAAAAAATGAAAAGCAATTAAAATGGGTGAAGAATAACTTCCAACATAAAAACTTTAAAGATAATGATCTTAAAAACTTTGATAAGGAGAATGTAAGAGAAATATTGAACTTTCAAAAGACCCATCCATCTTATACACACACACCATTATATAGCTTGGCTCACTTGGCAGATCATTTGCAAATTTCAATATTGATGGCCAAAGATGAGTCTCAGCGATTTGGTCTAAATGCATTTAAAGTGCTGGGTGGGATTTACGCGATGGCTAAATATATTGCCAATCAGTTGGGTGAAGAAATTGAAGATTTATCTTTTGAGAAATTAAAGGACCCTTCTGTTAAAGAAAGACTGGGGGATGTGACATTTATATCTGCAACTGATGGGAATCACGGTAGAGGGGTGGCCTGGGCAGCAAGGGAGCTCGGTTTCAAATCTGTTATCTACATGCCGAAAGGTTCCTCTGCACAACGTTTGGAAGCGATTCGCAATGAAGGAGCTTTAGCAGAAATCCAAGATGTCAATTATGATGATACTGTTAGAATATGTGCCAGACTGGCAGAGAAAAATGGCTGGGTAATGGTGCAAGATACTGCATGGGAAGGATATGAAGAGATTCCTTTATGGATTATGCAAGGATACTCCTCAATAGCTTATGAAATTGTGGAACAATGGAACGAGACAACGGATCTTCCTCCTACCCACCTGTTCTTGCAGGCAGGTGTCGGTTCATTTGCAGCGGGAATTGCAGGATATTTTTTAAAAAACTATGGGGAGCAGGCACCTAAGATTGTCATAGTTGAACCTGATCAAGCCGACTGCTTTTATCAATCTTTCATTACCGATAATGGTGAAAGAACATTTGTAAGCGGATTGATGGCTACGGAGATGGCGGGATTAGCCTGTGGAGAACCAAATACGGAAGCATTTAAGCTTCTAAGAGGCAGCGCAGCAGGAGTACTATCCTGTGATGACTCTATCGCAACGACAGGCATGAGAGTATATGGAAATCCACTAAAGAGTGATCCGCGCGTAATTTCAGGAGAGTCGGGTTCCGTAACTTTAGGTGCCGTCTATTATCTGAAGAAATTCATGAAGAATCACTCTATAACTGCCGAATTAGAGTTAAACGACGAATCTCGCGTTTTGGTAATCAACACTGAAGGTGATACGGATGAGGAAAACTATAGAAAAATCGTCTGGGATGGTTTTTTACCGGTTCAATGAAAAAATTAAAAATAAAGGAGATATGATTATGTTGGCAAAAGAACGTTCTGAAGAAGTTGTGCAATTATGTAGTTCACTTGTTAAGATTCCGAGTCTGTCTGGAGAAGAGCGAAAAGTAGCCGAATATATAAAGCAGTATGCAGAAAAAATTGGTTTTGATCAGGTACAAATAGATGAACTAGGTAACGTCGCAGCAATTATTAATGGACATTCAGATGGTCCAACGATTGTTTTGGATGGTCATATAGATACCGTGCCCGTTCAAGAAAGTAATTGGGATGAAGATCCTTTCAGTGGAAGTATTCACGACGGAAAAATATTCGGCCGCGGGACTTCCGACATGAAAGGAGCAGTCAGCGCCATGTTATTAGCTGCCTCCTATTACGCTAGAGACTGCGACAAAAATTTTCCTGGGAAAGTAGTTGTGTCCTGCAGTGTCCATGAAGAATGTTTTGAAGGGGTGGCTACCCGTAATGTAAGCGCTCAATTCAAACCCGATTATGTCGTGATTGGGGAAGCGACCAATCTGCAACTCAATAATGGACAGCGTGGCAGAGCGGAAATTCTTCTGGAAACTTTCGGAAAGCCGGCCCATTCCTCGAACCCTGAAGCCGGCATAAATGCTGTGAATAAGATGGTTACTTTGCTATCTAAAATTCAGAAATTAGAGGTAAGCGATCATCCTGTTCTTGGAAAAGGTATTTTAGAATTGACTGATATTATTTCCTCCCCATACCCTGGAGCGTCAGTAATTCCATCTCGCACAAGCGTCACTTTCGATCGCAGACTGTTAGTTAATGAAACTCGTGAGAGCGTACTTCGGCCTATTGAAGAGTTAATTGATGAGTCCATGAAAGAAGATCCCGAACTGAAAGCCAAAGTTTCCTTCTCGAGTGGAAATGAAAGCTGTTACACAGGAAGTGTAATTGAAGCGGAAAGATTTTTCCCAGCCTGGTTATTTGATAAAGATGAACCGTTTATCCATGATACATTTGAAAATCTCAAGAAAGTGCTTCCTGAAACAGCTATATCGCATTATTCTTTCTGTACAAACGGCAGTCACTTTGCAGGCGAAGCGAATATTCCAACACTAGGGTTTGGACCATCTTTAGAAAAACTGGCACATATCGATAATGAATACATTGAAATTGGGCAACTGGAGAAAGCGGTTACTGGATATATGTCGATAATTGGAACTTTAATTAACTTAAAAGATAAGGGGAATGCACATGTTTGATTTACTTATTAAAAACGGACGAATTGTTGATGGAACCGGATCACCTTGGTACTATGCGGATCTAGCAGTGACAAATGGAAAGATAGAAGCAATTGGACTGTTGAACGACCAAAAGGCGAAAAGAGTAATTGATGCTAAGAACCATGTTGTTTCTCCGGGTTTTATCGATATGCATACACACTCTGATCTTGTCATTCTGGATGAACCCTTGATTGAAGCAAAAGTTCGACAAGGAATTACTACAGATTTATTGGGTCAAGATGGCATTGCAGCAGCACCGCTGCCTCCTGATTTTATATCTACTTGGCAGAAAAACTTAGCAGGTCTTAACGGCACTCCTCCAATAGAATGGGATTGGGAGACACTTGGCGACTATATAGAAAAGATTAAAAAGAATAAACCAAGTTATAACTTAGCCGTTTTAGCACCGCACGGGAATATCCGGATGGAAGTAATGGGGTTAGCAAATCGAGCGGCAACAGATGAGGAGATTAAGCAAATGGTTACAGTTCTGCGACGTTCTTTGAATGAAGGAGCGGTGGGAATGTCAACAGGCTTAATATATCTGCCTTGCTGCTTTGCTGAAATGAATGAACTGGAAGCTTTGTGTGAAGTGTTGGGAGAATATGGCGCACCTTTAGTTATTCACCAGCGCAGTGAAGGTGACGAGATATTAGAGTCAATGGATGAACTGATCAGCATGATGAAAAGATGTGGTGCTCATTTGCATATTTCCCACCTAAAAAACTGTGGCAGAGATAACTGGCATAAGACAGAAAAAGTACTTGAAAAAATCGATAAGGCCCGTGAAAGTGGATTAGAAGTAACATTTGACCAATACCCTTATATTGCAGGAAGTACCATGTTCAGCGCAATCCTACCTCCGTGGGCACATGACGGTGGAACAGAAGAGATGCTGAAACGACTAGAGGATGAAGAATTGCGTGGGAAAATTATTACTGAAATGAAGTCAGCCCTAAAAGGTTGGGACAGCATGTCTAAGTGGGCTGGCTGGGATGGAATTATCATTACTTCAGTAGAATCGGAAGAAAAGGCTTATTGTGTCGGTAAAACCGTTACGGAAATCGCCGGAATTGATGGTAAGAGCGAAGGAGAGACCGCTTTAGATTTAATTCACCATGAAAAGAACGGTGTCGGTATGATCGACTTTGTAATGAATGAAGAATCGGTCAAGCGTATTGTGGCCCATCCAGCAGGAACAGTAGGATCTGACGGACTGCTGGGTGGTGAACCGCATCCTCGAGCATATGGTTCCTTCCCTCGTATTCTTGGAAAATATGTTCGTGAAGAAAAGGTAACCACACTCGAAGATATGATTCGCCGAATGACGTCTCAGCCTGCGCGAATTATTGGATTGCAAGACCGCGGCATTTTAAGAGAGGGTATGGCTGCTGACATAGTAGTTTTTGATCCAGAGACAATCATAGACCAGGCTACTTTTGAAAATCCTCGTCAATTTAATATCGGTATAGATTATGTAATCGTAAACGGTGATGTCGTTATTGAAGGGGAAGATGCGTATCGTACTCCTTCAGGTAAGGTCTTTACTCGGGAATATATAAACAATCACTAACTCATACATGAGGCATCTAAATACCAAAAGCATAAGACAGGGGGATAGATATGACAATTATTTGGAGTATTATAATAGTCTACATGCTGGCAATGGTTGGAATCGGTTTTTATGCAAAAACAAAAATTAAAGATAGTGCAGACTATCATTTAGCAGGTAGAAGATTAGGACCAATCATGCTTGCTGGAACATTAGCAGCCACTGAAATTGGTGGCGGAAGTTCTGTAGGAGTGGCCTCCAAAGCCTACGGCGAATGGGGTCTTTCTGCGGGATGGTATGTAGTATCTGCAGGTATAGCGATAATTTTAGTTTCCTTTGTAGCACCATTTATGAGAAGGGCTATGGCTACAACAGTTCCAGAAGTAATCGGTCGAAGATATGGAAAGTCAAGCCAATTAATAGCAAGCATATTGTCAATAGTTGCTTCCTCAGCACTGACTGCAGTACAGATTACTGCAACCGCTTCCATAGTCCATGTGTTGACTGGTTTTGATTTAAAGCTGGCTATTATAATTTCAGGAGCTATTGTTGTTTTCTATACGTTTTTGGGTGGCATGTGGAGTGTCACATTAACCGATTTTGTACAGTTCTTCATAATTGTAATTGGATTTGCTATAGCGGTACCTTTTGCTTTATCTAATGCAGGGGGAATGGAGCATGTTATTAGTCAAATTCCAAAAGAACAATTAGGTTTCACAAAAATCGGTTGGGGTACGATACTTGGATTCATCGTTTTATACTTTATGACCTTTTCCACGGGTCAAGAAGCCGTTCAACGTTACTATGCTGCTAAAGATGAAAAAACTGCAATATGGGGTTCCATAATGTGTGGTGGATTGATGACGTTATATGCATTTATTCCAGCGGTACTTGGATTAATTGCATTAGCTGCATTCCCAAACATCGAAGAAAATAGTGCATTGGCAACAGTATCAGTTGAATTATTACCCCCTGTTATTGCTGGAATACTTCTCTCGGGTGTCATATCGGCTACACTTTCTAGTGCTTCAGGGAATTTGCTTGCAGTGGCTTCAGTCTATATTAAAGATGTGCACACCAATATTTTCAAAAAGGAATTAGAAGATCAAGCTGAATTGAAAGCATCTCGTTTAATAGTCGTTATAACAGGTGTCGGCGCAATTGGTATATCTCTCTTTAGCCAACAAATAATTCCGCTTCTTGTATTTGCATTTACAATTCGTTCAACAGGTCCATTTGCTGCATACTTACTAGGATTGCTCGTTGAAAGAGTTACAAAAAATGCAGGCCTGGCGTCTATAATTGTAGGTACTGTTGTAGGAATTACTTGGGAAATACTAGAGAATCCATTTGGTATTATGGCTGTAATCATGGGAAGTTCAGCTAGTTTAATTACTTTCTTAGTAGTTAACCAAATCGAATTACGGCGTGGCGTAGACATTGCTCCAACAGCTTATCCAAAAGAATAAAATACATTTATCCATACTAACTTTTTAAAAGATACTCAGTTTATGGGATTGAGAAGCAAAGCCTCCATATAGCATCCATCCGAAATGTCGAAGTAAAGCAATTGAACAAACAACCAAAAATAAGCACCCCTTCCAAAAAGGAGCGGGTGCATTCTTCATTATTCATCTTGCAATGCCTTATACAACTGGCCTTTACGTGCATACTCGTTCACAATACGAGTCATGTCGACTCTGTCCTCATCTGTCAATTCGCGGACGACCCGCGCAGGTGAACCAAGTGCGAGCGTGTTGGGCGGAATTTTTTTACCTGGTGTCACCAGGCTGCCAGCGCCAATAAAAGCTCCTTCGCCGACTTCCGCACCGTCGAGCACGGTCGCGCCCATGCCGACGAGTGCTCCTTTTTTGATCGTACAACTGTGCAGCATCACTTTGTGACCAATCGTCACTTCGTCTTCCAAGATCAATGGGAACCGCGGGCTTTGATGAAGGCAGCAAAAATCCTGCACATTCACTTTTCGTCCGATAATTGTGGGAGATACATCCCCGCGTATAACCGTATTGAACCAAATAGTCGACTCGGGTCCGATCGTGACATCTCCTGTAATCGTGACATAATCCGCGATATATACGGACGGGTCAATCTCCGGCATTTTTCCTTCATAAGGATATATCAATTCAAATCTCCTCTTTCCCTAAAAAATCATGTATAATTTATCCTATCAAACATTTGGTTTTTCCGAAAGAAAAGAAGGGCATTCCATATAATAAGAAAGCTAAGGGAGTGATGTCCATGTGGAAATGGGAAGCTGAAGGACAGCCGAAAGCAACAGTGGTCATTGTCCATAATGCCTATGAGCATCATCGCCGGTACGCTTGGCTCATTCAGCAATTGAGAAGCGACGGCTTTCATGTGGTAACAGGAGATTTACCCGGCCATGGCAAAGAAGGAGTGAAAGTTCACTCAGAAACATTTAAAGACTATCGCCGGTTCATCAAACAATTGATTCAGACGGGCTTGGATGACAGCTTGCCGGTATTTTTATACGGACATGGTTTAGGTGCAACATTTTTGCTTAGACTTTTGCAGATCGAACAAGTGGAATGTGCAGGTGTCATCTGTTCCTCACCTTGGCTTCATTTGGAGCACCATCCTCCGTTGCTTGCGAAAATGTGGACGAAGCTGGCTCATTCAATGAAGCTGAATCACGAAATTACGCCTGATCTGCTGTCACGAAATGAAGATTTTTTGGAACAGTATGAGGAGGATTCCCTGTATGTGCCGCTTATTACAGCGGGCTGGTACCGAGAATTGGAATTACTGATGAAAAACGTGGTTCAAAGGGATGCCGTTGTGCAAGACCTGCCATTTCTGCTGCATACAGGAGAAGCGGATGTCATTACAGATCCTGTTTATTCACGCAAATGGGTTCAAGCGCAAAATCTTTCCGAACTTCAATATAAAAATTGGAAAGAACTGTATCATGATGTGATGCAAGAGACGGAACGAGAAGAAGTCTATGCGTATACACGTTCCTTTATGTTCAATGTGCTGCGTTCATTAGGCTATGTGATTGACTGAAAAGAAGATCGTCAGCAGGGGTGTGAACAGATGAGAGAAAGACTGTTTATAGGAACAGCGGGTGCGGCCGGAGCAGTTGTCCGTTTGCTTGTGGGTCAGTTGATTTCGAATGGCAGTGGTTTCCCTTTGGCAACCTTTGCTGTCAATATGGCCGGCACACTGATGCTCTGTTTTCTGGCAGAGCAGGCCAGGCTTGGCGGACGTCTATCTCCCATTATGATGACCGCCGTGACAGTCGGATTTCTCGGTGCATTTACCACATTTTCCGCAGTCAGCTTGGAAACTGTTACGATGCTGAACGAGGGCTTTTTCCTTATCGCAGGAGTTTATATATCAGCAAGCTTGCTTGGTGGACTAATGATGGCTGCGCTTGGTTTTACATTGGCCAGAAAGGTGGCGGCTAAATGATCTGGCAGATCCTTGCAGTGAGCTGCGGCGGGTTTCTTGGCGTACTGCTTCGGTTTGAAGTATCAAGACTATTGAATAAAAAAGTCCTTCCATTCGGCACGTTGCTCGTCAACAGTGTTGGAAGTTTTTTTATTGGCTGGATTGTAGGCATGGAGCTGTCGCTGCCATGGACGCTGTTTTGGGCGACGGGTGTGGCGGGAGCTTTGACGACATACTCTACACTGATGAAAGAGATTTGGACATATTGGACAGAAGAACAAAAGGGACGTGCAGTCGGCTATACACTGCTGACGTTTGGACTTGGCCTCAGCCTTGCGTTCATTGGCTGGAGTCTGTAGAAAAGAGGGTTTGAAGTGATGAGTAATAGAAAGAAAGATATGAAACCGAAAAAGTGGATTAGTTCATTTCTAATTGCGCTGGCTATTGCCGTTCTTGCATTTTATTACCCAGAATTAATGGGTGAAGAGGATAAGGGACCGAGTCGCGACGGGTTAATTCCTGTTGAGTTGGTCAAGACGATTGACGGCGATACAATTAAGATCATATATGAAGGAAAAGAACAAAATGTCCGGTATTTATTGATCGACACTCCGGAAACAAATCATCCGCGTCTCGGCAAACAACCATTTGGGCAGGAAGCGAAAGTGCGCAACCAAGAGCTTTTGCAGAAAGGCCAACTGGAAATTGAATTCGATATCGGTGAGAAGTATGATAAATACGGCAGACTGCTCGCCTATATTTACATAGATGGAAAAAGTGTGCAGGAACAGCTATTGAAAGAAGGTTTGGCACGGGTTGCTTATGTCTATCCGCCGAACACCCGCTATTTAGATGAGTTTGAGAAGGCTGAAAAACAGGCGGAAAAATCTGGCATCGGGATTTGGACATTGGAAGACTATGCAACGGACCGAGGATTTGACAGCGAAAAGCATACAGTCGATGAAACGAAACAGCAGCCTGTCTCCGGCAAGGCAGAGAATTTCAAAAATTGTACCGAGCTGAAAAAGAAATACCCGGATGGTGTGAAAAAAGGGCATCCCGCTTATGCGAATCATCTCGATCGCAATCAGGATGAGTGGGCATGTGAATGACTGAGTCAGTTTAATCTCAAAAGATGTGGTAGGGCTTACCAGTAAAGATGCAGTTTTGTATCTTTGTTGGTAAGCCCTATTTAATTAAGTGTCGGAAAAGTCATTTCATAAAGACCGAGAAAAGCTTGGACTTTAAAACTGACCCTATGATATTAAGCGCTAATAATTGAATTGCAAGGTTTTTATATACCACATACCGTCGACTTATCACTTATCATATTATACTAAATGACTGCAAAAAAATTTGGAGTCATAAAGCTGTCAAATGTTTATTTCGTTCATCTCTATCTGCATATTTACTTCATATTTATTCTTTATAATAAAATTAGCGAAAGAGAGGGAAGGTTTAATTGAACAAGATCTCTACAAAATTAACCTTATATTTTTTTATATCTGTTCTTATAATGGAAACTTCCCTGATGCTCTATCTCCATCAAAGTATCATTCATTCTAGGATTGACGAAGAGTTTTCCCAATTGATGGCCAGCGGGTCCAATCATCGGGACGTGTTAAGCGAGTATTACTCCGATATCACAATAAAACATATTGTACTAATGGAGAAAAACAGGGATCGAGAGGTTATTATTACAGATAGTCAAGGTAGTATTATCCAAAGCTCTAAAAAAGGTGTTGCTAAATATCTTACAGAAATAAAAAGGTTGGATTCAAGGAAAGACCAAGTTATAGTTTCCGATTGGGAAAAGTCACCTTATATAATTAGTGCCCATCCATATCAAGTGAATGGTCAACATTCGGGTTTTGTCATTATGTTTCAAGGAACCGAACCTCTGGAGCAATTAGTTTCGAAACTGAATCTGCATTTTGGCTTGGCAGGAGTGACAAGTGTAATTGCATTGTTCATCATATATGCGTTCCTTTCCAAATTTCTCACCCGTCCATTAATACGAATGAAAGAAGCGACTGAGAAATTGAGTAAAGGCGATTTTAATGTTAGCCTGCCGTTTATAAGCAAAGACGAGCTTGGTGAATTATCAGTATCCATCCAAAAGTTAGCGAATGATTTAGAGCGGTTAAAAGGTGAACGTAATGAATTCCTTGCTTCAGTAGCCCATGAATTAAGTACACCTTTGACTTATTTGATTGGTTATTCAAAGGTGGCAATGAGACCGGAAGTTGATGAAAAAGAGCGCAAATATTACCTTGAGATCATCAAAGAAGAATCAAACAGGATGAAAGATTTGGTTAAAAATCTATTGGACCTCGCTAAAATGGATGAAAATACTTTCACCGTTACGAAAAGTTCCTTTTTTGTGCGTCCGTTCTTTGATGAAGTCTGTACACTCGTTCAACCTTCATTTGAATTAAAAAATGTCACACTAGACTTTATATGCAACGAGAACTTTGAATTATACGCCGATCCTTTACGGTTAGAACAAATTGTATTAAATTTACTGGATAATGCATTGAAATATTCATATGAAAATTCAAAGATTACCTTAAAGGTGTGTAAAGTCGGCGACAAAACTAGCATCACGGTAACAGACGCAGGATTAGGAATACCGGCTGAAGAGTTGGAATTTATTTTTGAGAAATTGTATCGAATAGAAAAGTCAAGATCACGAACATTTGGCGGTTCGGGGATAGGACTTGCAATTGTTAAGGAACTTGTTGAGGCCCACGGTGGAACAGTGGAAGTCCAAAGCATCATAGGACTTGGCAGCAGCTTTACAATTAATATTTAATAGAAAGGAACAAAAGCGATATGCGGAAAATCTTACTAGTTGATGATGAACAAAGGATGTTGAATCTAATTGAGTTATTCATGGTTCCGCACGGCTTTAAATGTATAAAAGAAACCAGTGGTGAGAGGGCCTTACAAATAATCAGCAAAGAAGAAATCGATCTTGTGCTTTTAGATGTAATGATGCCGGAAATGGATGGTTGGGAAGTTTGCAAGAAAATTCGTGAATTCTCCGATATTCCGATTATTATGCTTACAGCCAGAACAGGTAAGCCCGATTTAGTAAAGGGTTTAGATACAGGGGCAGACGATTATATCACTAAACCTTTCGACGAAAGAGAGTTAACTGCGAGAGTGAATGCGCTCTTGCGCCGTGTTCCTAAATCTGAAGAAACTGTGATGATCACAAATGGCGACTTTACACTTGATCGAGAAACCTATTCGTTACAATATGAAAGTCTGAAGGTTCATTTAACCCTTAAGGAATATTATATTATCGAGTCTTTAATTACACGTCCCAATAAGACCTTTACTAGGGACGAGTTACTACAAGCAGCATGGGAATACGACACATACACAGATATAAGAACGATAGACTCACATGTAAGGAATTTGAGAGATAAACTAAAAACCACAGGATTTCCGATTGAAGACTTTCTGAAGACAGTATGGGGCATCGGGTATAAATGGAGTTAGGAGAATTATAATGTTAAAACAAGTTAAGCTCTTCTTAGGATTATTTTCAATAATTATGATTGTTTCAGCGTGTAATAAAGCAAGTGAGTCATATTCTTTTAAAGAAGTGGAAAATGATAGATTTGAACACTTACACGGGCTGGGATATATAAATGGGGGACCAGAGTTTGTCATTTCAACGCATGATGGTCTCTATGAATATGGCAATAGTGAATGGAAAGAAGCGAGCAGCGAAAAACATGATTATATGGGATTTCAAGCAATTCGTGAAGGTTTCTTCTCAAGTGGTCACCCAGAACCAGAATCCGATTATAAAAATCCACTTGGCTTAATAAAGAGTATTGATCGAGGTGCCAGTTTTGAGAAATTAGCTTTCTATGGGGAAATTGATTTTCATTACCTTGGCGCAGGTTACGATTCAAACGCTGTCTATGTATTGAATGAGATGCCAAATGACGAGATTTCAGGTGGACTTTATTATACCTTGGATGAAGGTACATCGTGGACTGATGCTTCTATGAATGGATATAGCTCCGACTCTATTTCTAACCTGGCAGTACACCCAAAACAAGAAGAAATTATAGCAATCGGAAGTAAAAATGGGATCTATCTATCGAAAGATTATGGCGAAAACTTTACACTTATTAACGATAAAGGAATGGTGATTTATGTAACTTTGACTGAAGATGGAGGATACTACACTAGTTATGACAATGAAACAGTAGAACTTAAATCTTTTTCAATAGAAACTGATCAAGAAGTCGATATACCATTGCCGGATGAGAAAATGGACCCAATTGCTTTCATAGCCTTTAACCCGGAAAACAAAAAAGAAATTGTAATTGCGACGAATGATAACACGATTTACTTAACAAAAGACGAAGGCCTCAATTGGAACAGGATCGCGCATAACGGAAAACTAGCAAAATAACTAACTGGCGGTGTCTAGAATGTATGAATTGATGTCTAAAATCAGTGTAATAATCACTGAGCCAGTTACAGTTCTGCTCAACTCCTATGAGAACTATCCATTGATAGCAGCATTTCTTTTGGGACTGGTAGGTGCTGTAGCGCCCTGCCAGCTTACCGGCAATATGAGTGCTATCACATTATACGGGAATCGCACAATTCAAATGAAAAGTAATATGGGTGAAGTCAGCTTCTTCATTGCAGGGAAAGTGGTGGTATTTGGCATAATTGGACTATTAACGTGGTTTTTTGGAGAATCCTTTGAGTCATCACTTACTGGATATTTCCCCTTAATTCGAAAAGTTATAGGTCCGGTAATTATTATAACAGGGCTTGTATTATTGGGCATACTTAAGCTAAGTCTCTTGCAACGTATAACAAAACGTATTCCTATCCGGATGAAGGATGGAAAGCTCGGTTCTTTTTTATTAGGAGCAAGTTTTTCCTTAGCCTTTTGCCCAACTATGTTCGTGCTATTTTTCTTATGGTTAATGCCTATGGTCATCACAACATCATATGGTTTTGTTTTACCTATAGTTTTTGGCATAGCCACTTCGTTGCCGCTTATTCTTTTATTTTTTTTAATCTGGTTCTTTGATGCCAAGCGGCTAGTGATGAAAAAAAGTATGCGGGCAGGCAGAATGGTGCAAATTTTAGCAGGTGTTTTACTTGTTATAATAGGGATTATTGATACGTTTACGTATTGGAGTATATAGTCACAAATATATCAAGGGATCTTAGAGTGGGTTTTATATTACTTAAAGCATACAAAAAGGAGCAAAATAGTTGGCAACTGATTTAAATCTATTTATTGCGTTTGGCGCAGGATTTCTCAATTTCATATCACCTTGTGCATTACCTTTGTATCCTGCGTTCATCTCCTACATAACGGGAATGTCGCTTGATGAGCTTACATCAGATAAAAAGCGGTTTAGCAGAAGCGGAATTCTTCATACGATCTTTTTTCTGATGGGGTTTTCAGTTATCTTTATTTTTTTAGGATATAGTTCATCGCTTGTTGGTACATTTTTTTATCAATATCAAGATTTACTTCGACAAGTTGGTGCCATTTTCATTGTCATTTTCGGTCTTATGATTCTAGGATTCTTTACACCCAAATTTCTCATGCAAGAGAAGAAAATGCAATTCAAGAATCGTCCGACAGGCTATTTGGGTACATTTCTGATAGGTCTGGCCTTTGCGGCTGGATGGACGCCGTGTACCGGACCGATTACAGGTGCAGTGTTTATGATGGCTTCACAAAATCCAGGATCAGGAATTGGTTATATGGGAGCTTATGTCCTTGGATTTGCAATCCCGTTTTTCATCTTGTCGTTATTCATTACTCGTATTACTTGGATTCAAAAACATAATCATATCATTACGAAAATCGGCGGATACTTCATGATTGCCCTAGGCATGCTGCTCTTCTTCGATGGCATGACATACATCATCATTTGGTTAAGCCCATTTTTTGGTGGTTTTATGGGGTTCTGAGTTGCTAATTAAATAGACTTTTCTATTTTGCCCGCCATAACTGGTGGGTGTTTTTTTTTAACATCAGAAATCGCTAAAGAAAATTTAAAAGTACAATATCAGTAAGAACTATCATCCCCGTAAAAATATCAACAATTAATATGCATATATTTTTCATAATTTCTTGATAAACTTAAAAAGGAGAAATGAAGCAGAGAGGGGACATTATAGATGGAAGCAAAGATAAAAATTGCTGCAATTGCGATTAGTATAGTAATTATTAGCGGATGCAGCAATGATAATTCAAAAACAAGTGAGGAAATTGATCAGTCAACAATGAATCAAGCCATGGGGGAAATGAATCATTCGAACATGATGCCTGACATGATGGAGGGGCATATGAGTCATGATCAGGTTATTAGATTAAATGATTCAACGGGAGAAAATGAATTGAAGATCCCCGCGGTACTAGAGAAGGATAAGGGAGAGGGAATTGTATACACCGTTCGAGCACAAAAAGGGAAAACTGAAATATTCGATGGAACAGAATCTGTAACGTATGGATACAATGGTCCGTTTTTAGGTCCTATGCTTCGTTTTGAAAAAGGAGATACCGTTAAGATCAAAACGATTAATG
>NZ_BRCD01000029.1:0-43293 GCF_023707945.1 Sporosarcina sp. NCCP-2331 | reverse complement strand
TGAAGAACGAGTTTTTTTATTAAGCTAAGTGTTCTGGTGTACGAACTACCAGTACGTCACATTTTGCAGAACGTACAATGTTTTCGGATACACTTCCGATTAGGAAACGCTCTACGCGGTTAAGACCGGTAGCACCGCAAATGATTAGATCTGCATCTAATTTATTCGCAATGTCACGAGGGATTAAAGTCTTTGGCGAACCATACTCCACATGAATTTGAGTATTAGTTATTCCAGCCTGAGCCGCTTCGCCCCGGTATTCGGTCAATAACTCTTCCGCATACTTTTGAGCTCTTTCAGCAATTGAACGATCATATGCTTCGACTGCCGCATACGAACGAGTATCAATGATGTTGATTAAGTGAAGAGTTGCATCATTGCGATCTGCAATCGCGATTGCTTTTTTAAATGCCCATTTTGCCTCATCAGAACCGTCTACGGCTACAATAATATTTTTGTACGTCAATGCCATAAATACCACTCCATCCTTAAAGTTAAATTGTTTCTACACTACTCTATTCTTCATAACTTAAGATATTCCTTCTATTTTGTCGAAACTATTTCTCTAAAGCATCAAATTTGAAAACGATAGGGAATGAGTGAAAAAAAAGAGGAAAAAACTTATATTTTCTGATAAGATGAAATTGACATTAATCGGCAAGATAACATGAGCGATTAACGTAACTTTCAATTTAGGAGGATTTTGCATGCGTATAGGTGTTCCAAAAGAAGTTAAAAACAATGAAAACCGAGTGGCAATAGCCCCTGCCAGTGTCCTGACTTTAAAAACTGCCGGACATGAAGTATATATTGAAACAGGTGCAGGTTTGGGGTCCAGCTTTCAGGATGAAGAGTATAAGGAAGCGGGAGCGATAATCGTTCCGACCGCTGCAGAAGCCTGGGATGTCGATATGGTATTAAAGGTCAAAGAACCTGCTTCTTCAGAATACCAATACTTCCGTGAAGGATTAGTGTTATTCACGTATTTACATTTAGCTCCAGAAGTAAACTTAACCAAAGCGCTGATTGAAAATAAAGTTACGGCAATTGCCTATGAAACAGTACAATTACCCAACGGTTCTTTGCCATTACTAGCGCCGATGAGTGAGGTGGCCGGCCGGATGGCGACCCAGATTGGTGCGCAATATCTTGAAAAGACAAAAGGCGGTAAAGGAATCCTGCTTGCAGGCGTACCTGGTGTTTCCCGTGGTAAGATTACTATCATAGGCGGAGGACAAGCCGGAACGAATGCTGCGCGTGTGGCAATCGGAATCGGTGCACACGTCACCATCCTTGATCTTTCCGTTGAGCGCGTTCGTCAACTGGACGAGCAGTTCGGAAAAGATATCCAAACGCTTGTTTCGAATCCATATAATATTGCAAATTCCGTGAAAGACGCGGATTTGGTTATCGGCTGCGTACTCATACCTGGTGCTAAGGCTCCGACATTGGTTACGGAAGAAATGGTGAAATCCATGAAACCTGGTTCTGTAGTGATTGATATCGCGATTGACCAAGGCGGGATTTTCGAAACGTCTGACCGTGTCACGACACATGATGATCCAACTTACGTGAAGCACGGCATCGTGCATTACGCAGTAGCGAACATGCCGGGAGCAGTTCCGCAGACTTCTACAGTTGCATTAACAAATGTCACGATTCCATATGCATTGCAAATTGCCAATAAAGGCGTCAAGCAAGCATGCTTAGACAATGAAGCACTGCGTAAAGGTCTCAACACACTGGCCGGTAAAGTTACGTACAAAGCGGTAGCTGAAGCTCAGGAGCTCGAGCATACTGATGTTACTAACGTTTTAGAAACCATATAAGACGAAAACAGTCCAACACTGCTAATCTGTGTTGGACTGTTTTTTGGGGGGCTGCACCAAAATCGGTTCTTGAAAACTTGTCATGTCAGTATTGCGAAAATCCTGCTGCAGTTTAAACCCGCTTCGGCGCTGGGGGATTGCCTTACGCTATGAGCCTACTGACAAAGAGCGTGCCAGCAGTCTCACAGCAACGGCCGACCCCGCAGTTGCGCCTTCGCTGGTATTCAAGAAAGTATGTCATACTGCTCTTTTGCAGAGTGCGTATTAGTTGGTATGGTTTTTGTTTCTCGACTTTGCAGGAAGTTCAAGAATCTAACTTCTTTACAGAATACTAAGTATTGCATGAAACATCGCACTTATTATAATAACCTCAGATACACTCATACTGCACACTCACAAAAAAAGTCCTGAAACACCAGCCAGTGACCTTCGTTCCAGGCAACCTAAGTACGCCGACAGGTGCCTTAATTTTTGCAAAGAGCGCAAAAATACGGCCAAGCGAACCCTTCGCTGTTCGCTTGGCTCACCGCGGGCCCGCAAGACACGCGTCCGCCTGGAACGCAGGGGAACGGTCTCCTACCCACTTACCATTCTATACTGCGCAATCATAGTCAAATCCATGAAATAGACTGTCAAGCACATGTTTTGGTGACGAGCCTTCTTTTATTCAATTATTTTAAGCTCTTTAGGGAACTTTGTTAATACTTCCACACCGTCTTTTGTGACGAGTACATCATCTTCAATCCGTACGCCTGTAATTTCAGGATCGTAGATACCCGGCTCGATCGTGAACACCATACCTTCTTCGAGCGGCAGATTACTGTGTTCTGTGATGGACGGATATTCATGGACCGAAATACCGAGACCGTGCCCGATTCGATGCGGGAACAGTTCGCCATAGCCGGCTTCATCAATGATAGAGCGTGCGGCTAAGTCTACTTCTTTCGCGAGAATCCCCGGACGCACAGTGTCAATGGCTGCCTGCTGTGCTTTTTTAACGGTTTCATAAATTTTCAGCTTAGCTTCTGCTGGCTCACCAAATGAAACAGTCCGTGTAATATCCGAGCAATAGCCTTTATAAACCACACCCAGATCGAAAAGAATGAAATCACCTTTTTCAATTCTGCGGTCACCGGGTATGCCGTGAGGGGAGGCAGTTTTTTTGCCCGAAATAATGATAGTTTCAAATGACATTTTTTCTGCACCTTTTTGCTTTACAGCCTGTTCGACTGCCTGAACGATTTCAAGCTCTGTCTTGCCCTCGGCTATTTCGCCGCAGCCAACCTCAATTGCATAGTCTGCTAATTGTGCAGCTTTTCGTAAGTATTCGATTTCCCTGACGTCTTTAATTAGCCGGTTTTTCGCGAGCATGTCATCTGATTTAGCAAACAGCAGTGCAGGGAAACGCTCCTGAAGAATTTCAAATCGGTCGACTGTCAGATGCTCTTTTTCAATTGCCAATAATGTCAGTTCGGAAATACGATCCAGGATAGCTTTCTCCAAAAACTCGAAGGCGTTATCGGTATCTTTATAGCCAATAACATCATGTGGCCAGCCAATTGCTTTTACATCGGATACTTCCATAGAAGGACAGATAATGAATGGTTCTTTTTCTTTAAAGATTACCACGCCCAGTAACCGCTCATGCGGATCACTGCGGAAATTTGACAGATAAAATATATTATCGGGATTTGTGATTAACGCCGCATCGATTTGACGATCAACCAAAAAATCTTGGACTTTCTTCAAGTTTGACATGATGTTGCCTCCTTTGTTTCTGTCAGTATAACAAAAAAGAGGATTTTATGTTGTTTTAGAGAAGGTAGATATAGCGGGTTATTATATTTAGGAGAGTGATCTTTGTGAAAATTTCGTACCACGGCCATTCAATCGTGAAAATTGAGACCAAGGGAAAGACGATATTGATTGATCCATTTATTACCGGCAACAAACTCACTGATCTTAATGCAAAAGATGAAAAGCCGGATGTCATTTTATTGACGCATGGTCATAATGATCATGTCGGTGATACAATGGACATTGCAAAAAGAGAAAATATTCTTGTAGTAGCTCCAAACGAATTGGCTGTTTATTTAGGATTCCAAGGACTGCAGACGCATGGCATGAATATTGGAGGGGCTAAGGAGTTTGATTTTGGTACAGTTAAGTATACACAGGCGTTCCACAGTTCCTCTTATACAACTGAAGATAATGAAATCATCTACACCGGGATGCCGGCAGGATTGCTGCTGACAATTGAAGGGAAAATCATCTATCACGCTGGAGACACTTCGTTGTTCAGTGACATGAAATTGTACGCAGAAGACCTAATTGATATAGCATTTCTTCCAATCGGCGATAATTTCACTATGGGGCCGGCAGACGCTGCGAAGGCAGTAGAGATTCTGAAACCAAAGTTAACAGTGCCCGTCCACTATAATACGTTTCCGCCAATCGAGCAGGATCCCGAGGATTTCGCATCACTTGTCACGTCCCATGAAGTGAAGATCATGCAGGCAGGAGAAATCATTGAATTATAACGTCATTAAAGAACAAAAATAAAATAATATCGCGGTCAAGACGCTTTGTTGTCGTCTTTGACCGCTTTTTGATTGATTTATGGTATGATTAGCAAAAAGCCTAAATCGTTCAAAACAGCTGGAAGAAAAAGGTGAAGCCATGTCAACAAAACACGAACAGATTTTGCGTTATATTGAAAGTCTGGCAGTTGGAGAAAAAATCTCCGTTCGCCAGGTAGCCAAAGCGCTGGAAGTAAGTGACGGAACTGCATATCGTGCGATAAAAGAAGCCGAAAACCAAAAGCTAGTCAACACGATTGAACGTGTCGGTACAATTCGCATAGAGAAAAAGAAAAAAGAAAATATAGAACGCCTGACATTTGCCGAAGTCATTAATATCGTAGACGGAGTGGTGCTGGGCGGTCGTGACGGTTTACATAAGACCTTAACAAAGTTTGTAATAGGCGCAATGCAGCTTGATGATATGATCCGCTATATAGACGCAGGCAGTCTGCTAATTGTAGGGAACCGCCTGAAAGCGCATGAAATTGCAATAAAAGCGGGTGCTGCTGTCCTTGTGACTGGTGGTTTTGATGCATCTGATGAAGTGAAACAGCTGGCAGATGAAATGAATTTGCCTGTCATCTCCACGAGCTATGATACGTTCACGGTTGCTACTATGCTTAATCGTGCAATTTACGACCAGCTGATTGAAAAAGAAATTTTATTGGTAGAAGATATTTTAACACCGATCGCCCAAACGGTGACTTTATCTCCGGAAGACTCGGTGGACCAGTTTTATGAAGTCAATCATCAAACTTCCCACTCTGCCTATCCAGTAGTAGAATCTAACGGTAAATTGGTGGGTATCCTTACCTCTCGTGATGTAGTGAGCAAACCCAACATGGATATTATCAGAAAAGTGATGACGCCGAACCCTATTACGGTCAGCGGCAAAATGAGTGTTGCCTCTGCAGGGCACAGTATGATTTGGGAAGGGATTGATCTTATGCCTGTAGTATCGGATGCAGGCATTTTAGAAGGTATTATCAGCCGTCAGGACGTATTAAAAGCCCTTCAAATGACGCAGCGCCAGCCGCAGCAGGGCGAAACTATTGACGATATCATCAAGAATCAAATGAAAGCGATTCCGAATGAACCCGAAAATATCGAATTCGCTGTTGTGCCGCAAATGACGAACCAATTCGGTTCCCTCTCATATGGCGCGATGCTGACTATTTTGAATGAAGCAGGCAGCCGGGTCATTCGCATTCAGAAAAAAGGGGAAAGTGTACCTGAAAACATTACAATCTATTTCATTAAACAAGTCCAGCTGGGTGCAACGGTGAAAGTGGAGCCTAAACTGCTGCATGTGAGCAGACGTTTCATCAAACTGGAAATTGAACTGTTTTCCAATGGAAGCATCGTGGCAAAAGCCATGGGAATGTTCCAGCTCTTTGATAAATAAAAGCACAAAAAAACTGATGTCCATGGACATCAGTTTTCATTAAGTGCACGTTCTTCGGCTACGAACTGCTTGTAGTGTTTCATTGCTTTAAAGTTAAAGATGGCTACATAGCCGCCGAATAAAACGAAAATAGCTACTACAATGTATGTCAGGACTCCTTCAAACAACAATAATTGGTTGATGCCGAAAAAAATCAGCAGTGTGCCGAGTGCAGTGCCCGCCATGCTGGCATACATCTTCTTGCGAATCGGAAACATATGGCTTGTGCGGAATTGCCGGGTCTTAAAAGCAAAATAAAAAACGCCGGAAGCAACAATGCCAAAAACAAATAGAAAATTGATCGTTCCCATTAAAAAAAGCCTCCATTACATGAAAGTAATCTATCGGTATTGAACCTTTTAGTCACTATATATTGTATCGGCTTTTCATGGCAATTGCGAATACTAGAACAAGAACTTGGAGGAATCCTCATGAAACGACAAATCATAGACACAATTGAACAATATGAGACCATCATCATCCATCGGCATGTCCGTCCAGACCCGGATGCATATGGATCTCAGATGGGGTTAAAGGCTTTGCTGGAGAAAAATTATCCAAAGAAGCACATAATGGCAGCAGGAACGCACGATGTACTGTTAAGTTATTTAGCCGAACCCGACTGCGTGGCGGAAGAAGATTACAATGGAGCGCTGGTCATTGTTACGGATACAGCAAATACCGATCGGATCGATGGGCCTTACTTTGACCGGGGTGCTTTCCTTTTAAAGATTGACCATCATCCGAATGAGGATCCTTATGGTGATGAGCGGTGGGTAAATACAGACGCCAGCTCCTGTTCGGAAATGATTTACACTCTTTTTGAAGAAGGCCAGGCTTCGTCCGGCTGGGAAATGTCAGCTGAAGCCGCTCGCTTTTTATTCGCAGGAATTGTCGGTGACACCGGACGTTTCATGTTCCAGAGTGCGACTGAAAAGACCTTTGAAGTGGCGAGTTCATTGATTAAACAAAACTTTGACCGCACACAATTATTTGCGGATATGTATGAAGTGGACCGTAAAATCCTGCATCTGCAGGGTTATATTTATCAGAACTTTACGATTGATGAGAACGGAGCCGCCTATATTAAACTGACACAGGAAATTTTGAAGCAATTTAATGTGACGGTAGCTGAAACGTCAGATTTAGTCGGTTCTCTCGGGAATGTAAAAGGAATTTGCGCATGGATTATTTTCGTCGAGGAAGACGATCAGATTCGTGTCCGTCTGCGTTCAAAAGGACCGGTAATCAATACACTGGCGATGCAATATAAAGGCGGCGGCCATCCGCTTGCCTCTGGAGCATCCGTTTATTCTTGGAAAGAAGCAGATGAAGTCATTGGGAAGTTACAGGAACTTTGCCGAAATTACTAAGCAGAGCTGAGGGATTGCTATGGACCTGATGTACCCGCAAATCATTACAGGCGCAGATCTGCTGCGCGGAATAGTGAAATTAGACGAACTGGCTCCTCTTTTACAAAAAAGAGGGGCCCGTTCTGCTGCAATCGTAAATAGTAAATTATACGGTGTCCGCTCGTTCAGTAAAATGCTGCTGAAATATGGTATTCAGCCTGTCATCGGTCTATCGGTATATGTCACAGTGGAAGAGAAAGATCTGCTGGTATATGTCTACGCCCACAATCAGCAGGGCTTTTCTAATCTGATGAAAATGAGCAGTGCAATCTCAACACGTGAAGAAGAAAATTTGCCCCTTGCCTGGCTAAATGCATATCGTGAATCGTGCTCGATAGTCTGTGCGGTGACCGATTCTTCATGGGCTGATTATCGTACGGATGAAGTGGTTCGTCAGATCGTAGGAGGCGGAGACACAGCAACTGCTTTTATCGGAATAGCGCGTCCGGGAGGATTTCGCCATCCGGAAGAAGAAACACTTGTTCAAATTGCTGAAAACTGCGGCCTGCGTGTTATTGCCTGTCAGGAAACGCGGTTTCTTCATCTTGAAGATTTTCCTGCCTACGAAGTGGCTGCTGCCATTCGAAACGGCTATAAACTGAATGATCCTCAAAAGCCGCCGAATCGTTTTCGACAGGCCTTTTTACCTGAAGAGAGTGAGCTGCTCGAATGGTTCCGCGATGTTCCGCAATGGCTTCATACAATGGAGGAACTTCTTCGTTCGTGTCAGGTGGAACTTTCAAAAGGCCCTTTCCAGATGCCTGTGTTCCCAGTCGGCAATGCTCAGACACCTGCATCATTACTCACAGAAAAATGTCTGCATGGACTTCAGAAACGTTTTCAGCCAATACCTGAAGAATACATGGATCGATTGCATTACGAAATAGACGTAATTGAAGAAATGGGCTTTACTGATTACTTTTTGATCGTTGAGGATTATGTTAAATTTGCAAAAAGCCAAAAGATTCTTGTGGGACCGGGACGGGGATCGTCTGCAGGCTCACTTGTGGCGTTTTCATTGGGGATAACAGAAGTGGATCCTATTCATTACGGCTTGCTGTTTGAGAGGTTTTTAAATCCTCAAAGAGTAACAATGCCTGACATTGACATTGATTTTGCAGATAACCGCCGGACTGAAGTCGTAAATTATGTAGCGGAGACATACGGTAAACAATATACAGCACAAATCATTACATTCGGCACATTGTCGACGAAGGCTGTGGCGCGGAATGTAGGAAGAGTGTTGGATTTCTCACCGGAAGAAGTACGCTTTATTTCTAACGCGCTGAGCAGGGGGCTGTCGTTCAAGGATTCCGTTGAGCAATCGAAAAAATTGCAGGATTGGATTGCGGTGGATCCGAAGAGAGCACTTTGGCAGCAAGCGGCTGAAAAATTAGAGGATTTACCGAGAAATGCTTCAACACACGCAGCGGGAGTCGTACTCTCAGCAGAACCGCTCGTCCATTTTGTGCCGCTGCAATTGGGCACTGAAGAAGTGTTTTTGACACAATGGGCAATGGAAGACGTGGAAGAAGCAGGTTTATTGAAAATGGATTTCTTAGGGTTGAGAAATCTTACATTGCTCGACCGTATACATTCTATGATCCACTATAATAAAAACCAATATATCGATTTTGAAAAAATTTCTTTTAATGATCAGCCTACGTATCGCTTATTTAAGTCGGGGGATACGACAGGGATTTTTCAATTTGAATCTCCCGGCATGCGTCAGGCGCTAAGGGCCATTCAGCCGGATGATTTTAAAGATTTGTATTCTGTAAATGCGCTCTACAGACCGGGTCCAATGGAATTTATTCCTCTGTACAGCCGTCGTAAAAAAGGGCAGGAACCGACAAATTATGAGATTCCTGAATTACAGCCGATTTTGTCGGATACATACGGCATTATCATTTATCAGGAACAGATTATGAAGATTGCTGTCGAAATAGCCGGATTCTCGATGGCGGAGGCAGACTTGCTGCGCCGGGCCATTAGTAAAAAGAACCAGCAAGTATTGGAAGAAGAGCGCCAGCATTTTATTGCCGGTGCGACAAAAAAAGGATTTAACCGGGACAAAGCGAATAACGTCTATAACTTAATCGTCAAATTTGCAGATTATGGATTCCCAAAGAGTCATGCTGTGGCGTATACGCTGATTTCTTATCGGCTGGCTTACTTTAAAGCAAATGAACCGCTGTATTTTTATGCGGCCTATTTATCTTCACTTACAGGCAGTAAAGAAAAGATGATGGAACTGATTCGCGAAATTCAGGCCAAAGGAATACAGATTGCTCCTCCTTCTGTTCAAAAGAGCCGTTACGGACATACGGTAGAAGGGGAGGTCATACGTCTGGGGCTTGGGGCGATTAAAGGAGTAACCTATACTTTCTATCAGCAGCTCGCTGAGGCGCGTCAAAAGAATCACTGGAATTCCATGTTTGATATGGCTGTGGCAATGGGCGCCGGCCATTTCACTGAAAAAGCACTTCTTCCTCTAATTAAAGCAGGTGCTTTAGATGAATTTGGAGAGACGAGATCTGTTCTTCTTGCTTCATTTGAGGCAGCTCATTCTCATGCATTATATATTGGGGATGATGCGTTCAGTGACCAGTTTCAATTTAACTCCCGGCCAAAGTACACCCCCGGAGGAAAAATGGACCGAATGACCATGCTGCGTTTTGAACGGGACACTTTAGGGTTTTACTTGTCAGAACACCCGGTACAGCAGCTGAAACAGCAGTCCGCTGCAGAAATTCAATCCATCGATTCCGCGGTTACTATGCGGGCGGGTGCAAAAGTCAATTGTATGGGAATGATTTTATCCGTCAAGCGAATCCGAACGAAAAAAGGGGAAGCAATGGCTTTTTTTACGCTGCAAGATGAAACAGGGGAGATTTCCTGTACTGTATTTCCGAAACAATATGCAGAAACCAGTATTCATTTGACAGAAAATCATTTTATCCAAGTGGCCGGTTCAATAGATTATCGCAATCAATCAGTACAACTGATTGCGGAACGGTGTATCCCGTTATCCGCAGATCAGAAAGAATAAATCAATCGGTCGAATTTCTTGATAGCCAGTAACCCATGCTGTTACTGGCTGCATCTTTATTTTTTAAAAGCGAGCGTTCAGTCAGGATGAAATAAACTGATGAAATTTCAGGTTTTGCCTTTACGGAGCGTATTCTTTTTTGTATGCTAGTAAGCAAGGTGGTCAGACCACTTTGCCGATAGAACAATAAAGGAGTTCTTCAATGCAAAATTCACAATCCTCATCCAAGAGATTTTTGGATATTATCGGAGAACTGCAATTACTAATTAAAGATAAAGGCATTCAATATGGTGATAAACTGCCTTCGGAACGCCATCTTGCTGAACATTTGCAGGTTGGAAGGTCAGCAGTCCGTGAAGCGTTGCGAAGTATGGAACTGCTTGGTTTAATCGAGACCAGGCGCGGTGAAGGGACATATTTGTCTGATTTTAAGAAGCATCAGTTAGTGGAGGTGCTGTCCAGCTTCATTATGCAGCAGGCCCGCTCGGTAGAAGATGTGACAGAGACCAGAATGATTCATGAACGGGCTGCCATCATCGCTGTGACAGAGGACGAAGAATTACGCGCGCTGCCGGTCTGGCGGGGCATGCAGACTAAAATGCGTGAATCCGATGCAATTTTCCTGCGAGAAGATTTAATACGTGAAACAATTGTTGCGACTGAAAATCGCCTGTCTTTAAAAATTTGGTTTTTATTGAAACAATATAGCGGTGTGTCTTTTGATGTGGCTATCATGGAGCACGATGAAGTAGAAACGGCAAGCGCATTGCTAGATGAAATGATAGCAGGAAACATGGAACAGGCAATTAAGTATTACACACAATGGATGAACCGAGTTGAAGGAGAAAGAGGGGAAATGGAATGAGTATCCGAGAATTATTTAAAAAGAAATCAAAAGAAGACAATGCTACGATACCTTCTGCAAAAGGAAAGAACGATGTACCGGAAGGAATCATGACGAAATGTCCGGAGTGTAAACATGTAATCCTGACAAAAGATCTGATGAAAAACAGCAAGGTCTGTCCTGAATGTCAGCATCATTTCAAAATGACTGCCCACGAACGGATCCAACAATTACTGGATGCTGAAAGTTTTACATCCATGGACGATCATCTGATAACTGAAAACCCTCTGGATTTCCCTTCATACACGGAAAAAATCAAGGCAGATGCGGCTGCGACCGGTTTGAATGAAGCGGTTTTGACAGGCGTCGGAAAGATCCAGGGACGTCAAGTAGCGATTGCCGTCATGGATGCACATTTCCGAATGGGTTCGATGGGGTCGGTAGTAGGTGAAAAAATCACAAGAGCTGTAGAAAAAGCAACAGAACTTGGTATTCCGATGCTGATTTTCTCAGCGAGCGGCGGAGCGCGGATGCAGGAGGGTGTGTTGAGTCTGATGCAAATGGCAAAAGTGAGTGTTGCCTTAAAGCGTCATTCCAATAAAGGCCTGTTATTTGTATCCATTATGACTTATCCGACGACCGGCGGAGTTTCAGCCAGTTTTGCATCTGTTGGTGACATAAATCTGGCAGAACCGAAAGCACTGATTGGTTTTGCGGGAAGACGCGTCATTGAACAAACCGTCCGTGAAAAATTACCGGAAGATTTCCAGACAGCTGAATTTCTGCTTAGCCACGGTCAGGTCGATGCAGTAGTTCACCGAAATGACATGGTGGATTTGATGAGTAAAATCATTCATCTGCATGCAAGAAAGGAGACAGAACTGGCATGAGTAAAACATTAGCGTTTGAAGAACCCATTGTAAAATTGCGTGAAAAAATTAATGAGCTGGAAGAATATACTGCAGTCAATGATGTGGATCTCACGTCTGAAATCAGTAATCTAAAAAAACGTTTATCAAAATTAGAAAAAGATATATACGAAAAGATGGAACCGTGGGATCGTGTGCAAGTGGCGAGACACCCGGCAAGACCTACGACGAAAGATTATATCGAGAGTCTTTTTGAAGATTTCATTGAGCTTCACGGCGACCGAAACTTTGCAGATGATGAAGCAATCATCGGCGGCATCGCTTCATTTGAAGAAATGCCCATTACGATTATCGGACATCAAAGAGGGAAAGATACAAAAGAAAATGTCAGAAGGAATTTTGGCATGCCGCATCCTGAAGGTTACCGAAAAGCATTGCGCTTAATGAAACAGGCAGAAAAATTCAATCGTCCGATTGTCTGCTTTATTGATACAAAAGGAGCCTATCCGGGTAAAGCGGCAGAAGAGCGCGGCCAGAGTGAAGCCATTGCCCGCAATTTAGTGGAAATGGCAGGTTTGAAGGTTCCTGTAATTTCTGTTGTTATTGGTGAAGGCGGAAGCGGCGGTGCTTTGGCGCTGGGTGTCGCGAACCACATTCATATGCTTGAGAACTCCACATACTCTGTCATCTCACCCGAAGGTGCGGCGTCTATATTGTGGAAAGATCCGTCACTTGCCAAGCAGGCGGCTGAAGCGATGAAAATTACTGCACCAGATTTAAAGAACATGAAAATTATCGATGAAATTATTCCCGAGGTACTTGGCGGAGCACATCGAGATACAGCTCAGCAAGCAGTAGAAATGCGGGAAACACTGCGCAGATCTCTGCAAATATTATGCGAACTCTCTGCTGATGAATTAATCGATCAGCGTTATGAAAAGTTCCGTAATATTGGTGTCTTTTCGGAATGAAAGATGCGGGAAACCGCATCTTTTGCTCATTACATAACCGGTAAAGAGGAAAGGAGAGTGCGGGATGAAAAAAATTGCTGTGTTGACTAGTGGCGGAGATGCCCCAGGGATGAATGCAGCCATTCGTTCGGTTGTCAGGAAAGCAATTTTTGAAGGGCTGGAAGTGGCAGGTGTGTTTAATGGATACCAAGGATTAATCGACGGCAAAATCGAACAGTTTCAATTGGGTTCAGTCGGAGATATTATTCAAAGAGGCGGAACGATATTGCGTTCAGCAAGATGTCCTGAATTTACCACAGTCGAAGGCCGTGAAAAAGCACTGCGTCAAATTAAACTGCACGGTATAGAAGGGGTCGTCGTAATCGGAGGAGACGGTTCGTTCAGAGGGGCCAATGAACTGGTGAAGCTGGGCGTTCCCTGTGCCTGTGTGCCCGCGACAATCGATAACGACATTAACGGCACTCAGTTTACAATTGGATTTGATACCGCGCTGAATACCGTTGTAGAAGCAATAGATAAAATTCGTGACACGGCGACTTCGCATGACCGTTCATTCATCATTGAAGTGATGGGGCGCGACGCCGGCGATTTGGCGTTATGGGCAGGACTGGGCGGCGGAGCAGAATCGATTTTATTGCCGGAAAAAGAATTTGATGTTAGTTCCATTATCAACCGGATCAAACAAAGTACAGACCGGGGAAAAAAACATAGTATTATCGTGCTTGCAGAAGGAATGATGCCGGCGAGCGAATTGGCGGAAATACTGAAAAAAGAGGCGAATGTAGAAACGAGGGTTTCTATTTTGGGCCATATGCAAAGAGGCGGATCACCATCTGCTCGGGACCGAGTTATTGCAAGTCAGTACGGCGCAAGAGCGGTTGAAGCATTAATTGAAGGAAAAACGAATGTTGCCATTGGTATGAGAAATCATAAAGTGGTAGACTATAATTTAGAAGAAGTGTTTACGAAACGAGAAAAGTTGGACTTATCATTATTGGATCTAGCCGAAACTTTATCCATCTAATTGTTATAGTCTACACAACACAGAGGAGCGATAAGCAGTGAGAAAGACAAAAATCGTGTGTACAATCGGTCCGGCCAGTGAATCGTATGAATCGCTGAAAAAACTGATTGACGCAGGGATGAACGTTGCGCGTCTGAACTTCTCCCACGGCACCCAAGAAGAACACCGAGTACGTATCGAAAGAATTCGTAAAGCAGCAAGAGAAAAAGGAAAAGTTGTCGGTATTTTATTGGACACAAAAGGCCCTGAAATCCGGACACATAAAATGAAAGACGATCAGATTGAATTAGTCAGAGGACAGGCCATCGACATCTCGATGGAAGAAGTGCTTGGAACAGAAGAAGTGTTCTCTGTAACCTATGAGGAATTGATCAAAGACGTTGACCGCGGATCATTTGTCCTCCTTGACGACGGTTTGATTGAATTAGAGGTAACAGGAAAAGACGAAGAAAAAGGCTTGATCCATACGAAAGTCATCAACGCCGGACCTTTAAAGAATAATAAAGGCGTTAACGTTCCAAATGTCTCTGTTCAGCTTCCTGGAATTACAGACAAAGATAAAGAAGATATTCTCTTCGGTATTGAACAAGATGTTGATTTTATCGCAGCTTCCTTTGTTCGCCGGGCATCAGACGTAATGGAAATCCGTGAATTGCTTGAAAATAATAATGGCGGACACCTTCATATCGTACCAAAGATTGAAAACCAGGAAGGCGTAGACAATTTAGATGAAATACTTCAATTGTCGGATGGTCTAATGGTTGCACGCGGAGACTTAGGTGTGGAAATTCCAGCTGAAGAAGTGCCGCTTGTCCAAAAAATGATGATCAAAAAATGTAACCAATTTGGTAAACCTGTTATTACTGCTACACAAATGCTGGATTCTATGCAGAGAAATCCGCGTCCTACAAGAGCTGAAGCCAGTGACGTCGCAAATGCCATCTTAGACGGTTCTGATGCAATTATGCTTTCAGGTGAGACGGCTGCCGGACTTTACCCGATTGAATCTGTAAAAGTCATGAACAAGATTGCTGTTTCTACGGAAGATTCCATGGATTTCCACTCAGTTGTATCTACACGCAGTAAGGAAAAAGAAGGAAACCTTACAGAGGCAATTGGACAGGCTGCGGCCTACACAGCGCTGAATCTGAATGTAAAAGTCATCTTGGCACCGACGGAAAGCGGTCAGACTGCCATAATGATTGCGAAGTACCGTCCGGGTGTTCCGATCATTGCAGTTACTCGTTCCGAGGCAGTTTCCAATAAACTGACACTTGTCTGGGGCGTCTATCCGATTGTTGGTAAAAAAGCGCTGGATATTGACGGCATCCTTCAGGAGTCAGTTGAAGAAAGTGTCAAACATCAATATGTAACTCACGGTGACGTAGTCATTATCACCGCAGGCGTGCCGGTAGGCGAAGCAGGAACAACCAATTTGATGAAACTTCATGTCATTGGTGATTTAATTGGACGCGGACAGGGAATTGGTAAAAATGTGGCGTTCGGTAAGGCTAAAATCATTAATTCAGCAAGAGAAGCACTGACTCAAATAACTGAAGGAGACATCATTGTGACACGGTCGACTGATCGCGATATGTATGCTGCACTTGAGAGATGTGCGGGCATCATCACAGAAACCAGCGGATTGACCAGCCATGCTGCAGTAGTTGGATTGAGCTTGGGAATTCCTGTTATTGTCGGAGCTGAAAATATCACATCAGTTATAAAAAGTGGCAGTGACATTACAATGGATGCAGCTACAGGCGTCATTTATAATGGGCATGCTAAAGTATTGTAAAACATTCAGACCGCTATTCTCTAAATTTGAGAAGGCGGTCTTTTCGGAGGTTACGTTATGAAGTGGTTAGTAGGTCTTTTCATTATTGTTCCAACTGCAGAACTGGCGCTGTTAATATATTCAGGTAAAGCACTGGGAATTTTACCGACGATTTTCATTATCCTGGCAACAGGAATAAGCGGTGCCTATTTAGCTAAAAAGCAAGGCTTGCGCGCTTGGCAAGATCTTCAGTATCGTTTGGCGAATCGTGAAACACCGGGCAAAGCGCTGATTGACAGTGCGTGTATTTTCATTGGCGGATTACTATTACTGATTCCGGGATTTATTACAGATCTGATTGGTTTATTACTGCTGTTCAGCGGTCCACGTAAAATACTGTATCCGTTTATTATAAAATGGCTTTATAATAAAATGAGAAATGGTCAAATTCGCGTCATGTGAATGCAGGATGTTCTTTTACTTTTAATGCAAGAAAAAGAAAAAATGGTAAAAACAGAATGCCGTATAAACCGAATAAATATACAGCGCATGCAGTGATCAGGAATGAATGAACGGTCCGTAATTTGAAAGTATGCGCCCATAAATAGGACTCTGTCATCTGCCGGACTATGAGCAGTAAGACGTATAAAACGAGTAATCCGATTGCTGATTGTACGTTTTCAATATACAGCATAAAAGCGATCATCGGTAAAAATACCAGTCCTATCCCTAAAAACGGGATACTGTCGAATAAAGACAGCAAAAAAGCTTTCGTAAAATGCGACTCAAATCCGAGGAACCAAAATCCTATGCTCATGAGTAAAAAGGTAATGAAAAATAATCGAATCTGTACTGAGAAGAAATGTCCCATCAAGCTACTTGCTTTTGAGAATATCCTTTGTGCTGCCGGACGAAGTTTCTGAGGGAAATAAACTAGAAACCAAAAACGATTCGAAGCACTTTCCCGCAAAGCGAAAAAATAAGCAATTAAAAACATAAACAGGCTAAATAAATGCTGGAATAATTTTTGGAAGAAAGTGAGAACAGCTTCCATTGCTTCATGGCTTGATTGGATAAATTGTTCAGCCGCCACATTAAATTGCAGGCCTTTGCTGTCTATCATGTCTAAGACAAGCGCTAATTGATCTTCAATTGTCCAGATTATCGAAATAAATCCGTTGACAGAGAAGAAAACAAAAGCATACAGCAAAAATCCTATGGCGGCCATAATGATTAATGCCGCTAAAAATGCCGGCAGTCTAGTGAGTGAAATCAAGGCATTCACTAGCGGTGCTGTGAAAAAAGCTAAAATGACTGCAAATCCTATAGGCGGGATGATGAGTACAAACATCGCAATCAGTAATGCAGGCAACCATTGACGAGTGTAGGTTTGTAAGCGTTGTGAATCAAATGAAATCATAGTTTTTCGCCAGCCTTTTAGAATATTTATAAATAAAAAAACGTCTTAACCATTCACAAAACCATAAAAGATGCTTATAATGGATTTTGTAAGCGTTTTAGATAAAAATATAATTAGCAGGTGGCCGTCATTCTGCACTCAGCTTCTCTGGGGATGGCCAAACTGGAAAGAAGGAGAGAATATCATGACAGCTACAAAAGGATTGGAAGGTATCGTTGCAGCACAAACTCAAATCAGTTCCATTATCGATGACACACTCACGTATGTGGGTTATGGCATCGACGATCTAGCGGATAATGCTAGTTTTGAAGAGGTAGTTTACCTTCTTTGGCATAAGCGTCTTCCGAATTCAGACGAGCTTGCCGAATTGTCACAGCAGTTGGAAGAGCATGCAGAAATTCCGCAAGGAGTAATCGATCACTTTAGTACGTATCCAATTGATAAAGTGCATCCGATGGCAGCACTTCGCACAGCGATCTCACTTCTAGGATTATACGATGATAAAGCTGAAGATATGTCACCTGAAGAGAACTACAAAAAGGCGATTAAACTTCAAGCAAAAGTTGCAACAGTTGTTACTGCTTTCGCGCGTATTCGTAAAGGACAAGAGCCAATTGCACCTAAAAAAGGTCTTAGCTATGCTGCAAATTTCCTTTATATGCTTTCGGGCGAAGAGCCTGCTGATATCGCAGAAGAAGCATTCAATAAGGCACTTGTACTACATGCAGACCATGAGTTAAACGCCTCTACATTCACAGCGCGTGTATGTGTAGCAACTCTATCTGATATGTATTCAGGTGTTACTGCTGCGATCGGCGCTCTTAAAGGACCGTTACACGGCGGAGCAAACGAAGCGGTTATGAATATGCTAATGGAGATCGGCGATGAAGATAAGGTCGAGCCATATATTCGTGAAAAGCTTGCTAACAAGGAAAAGATCATGGGCTTCGGTCACCGCGTTTACCGTCAGGGAGACCCGCGTGCTAAGCACCTGCGTGAAATGTCTAAGAAACTTACTGCTCTTCGTGGTGAAGAAAAATGGTATAACATGTCTGAGAAGATTGAATCAATTGTGACAGGCGAAAAGAAATTGCCTCCAAATGTTGATTTCTACTCGGCTTCGGTATATCATTCATTAGACATCGATCATGATATTTTCACACCTATTTTTGCAGTTTCCCGTTTCTCAGGATGGATTGCACATATCCTCGAGCAATACGAAAACAACCGTTTGATCCGTCCTCGTGCAGAGTACGTTGGACCAGACATGCAAAAGTATGTTCCAATCAATGAACGATAAAAACTAGTAAATTTGTGGGGCGGTATTTCGTATACCGGCCCACTGATTTTGAAATCAGGAGGATATTAATAATGACTAATGATGGAAAGATTACAGTAACTAACGGTGTATTAAACGTCCCAGATCACGCAACGATTCCTTTCATTATCGGCGACGGTACAGGTCCAGATATCTGGAACGCAGCTTCACGTGTTATCGAAGCGGCTGTCGAAAAAGCTTATGATGGCAAAAAGAAGATTAATTGGTTAGAAGTTCTAGCAGGAGAAAAAGCTTTCAACCAAACAGGTGACTGGCTTCCGAAAGAAACTCTAGACACAATTGAAGAATATCTAATTGCGATTAAAGGACCGCTTACAACACCAATCGGCGGAGGATTCCGTTCATTGAACGTTGCATTGCGTCAAGAACTTGATCTTTACACATGCTTGCGCCCGGTTCGCTATTTTGAAGGAGTACCTTCACCCGTGAAACGTCCTGAGGATTGTGACATGGTTATTTTCCGTGAGAACACAGAAGATATCTATGCAGGAATTGAGTATCAGGAAGGCTCCGATGAAGTAAAAAAATTAGTTAACTTCCTTCAAACAGAGCTAGGTGTTAAAAATATTCGTTTCCCTGAAACTTCAGGCCTTGGCATCAAGCCGATTTCTGAGGACGGTACAAAGCGTCTGGTACGTGCTGCTTTAGAATATACTTTTGAAGAAGGCCGTAAATCATTGACACTTGTTCATAAAGGAAACATCATGAAGTTTACAGAGGGAGCATTCGCTAATTGGGGATATGAAGTTGCTGAGCAGGAATACGGCGACAAAGTATTCACATGGAGAGAATATGACCGCATTAAAGAAGTAGAAGGAACAGATGCAGCAAATAAAGCACAGTCTGACGCAGAAGCTGCCGGCAAAGTCATCGTAAAAGATGCTATTGCAGATATCTTCTTGCAACAAATCTTAACTCGTCCAAAAGAGTTCGATGTAGTGGCTACTATGAACTTGAACGGGGATTACATTTCTGACGCGCTTGCTGCACAAGTAGGCGGAATCGGAATCGCACCGGGAGCAAACATCAACTATGTAACTGGACATGCGATCTTTGAAGCAACTCACGGTACAGCACCTAAGTATGCTGGATTGGATAAAGTCAACCCTTCATCCGTTCTTCTTTCAGGCGTTATGATGCTTCAGCACCTTGGCTGGAACGAAGCAGCTGATTTAATCACTGCCTCTATTGAAAACACAATTGCGTCTAAAGTTGTGACGTACGATTTTGCACGTCTAATGGACAACGCAACTGAAGTCAGCACTTCTGGATTTGCTGATGAACTAATCAAAAACCTATAAGAAATACATGAGAAAGGGGGATCCGTTCCCCTTTTTTCTATTATATTGTTCTGAAAAGGAGAGTTTTACATGTCATTGAAGCGTAAAAAAGTATCGGTTATCGGATCTGGTTTTACTGGAGCAACAACTGCATTCCTTTTAGCTCAAAAAGAACTTTGTGATGTCGTAATCGTTGATATTCCCCAGATGGAAAATCCGACAAAAGGCAAAGCATTGGACATGCTCGAAGCTGGTCCGGTTCAAGGGTTCGATGCGAATATCATAGGAACTTCCAATTATGAAGATACAAAGGATTCCGACGTAGTGGTGATTACTGCGGGAATTGCGCGCAAACCCGGAATGAGCCGAGACGATTTAGTTCAGACCAATCAAAAAGTAATGAAATCAGTAACAGCTGAAATTGTGAAATATTCACCGGATACGAAAATCATTGTATTAACGAATCCGGTGGATGCCATGACATATACGGTATACAAAGAGTCGGGCTTTCCTAAAGAGCGGGTGATCGGACAATCAGGCGTACTGGATACAGCCCGATTCCGTACATTTGTTGCTCAGGAATTGAACCTCTCCGTTAAAGATGTGACTGGTTTTGTATTAGGCGGTCATGGAGATGACATGGTTCCGTTAGTACGTTATTCCACTGCCGGCGGTGTTCCGCTTGAAACGTTGATTTCTGCAGGACGTCTGGAAGAAATCGTTGATCGTACACGTAAAGGCGGAGCTGAGATTGTTAACCTTTTAGGCAATGGTTCTGCATACTATGCGCCTGCCGCTGCTTTAGTGGAAATGACTGAAGCGATCCTTAAAGATCAAAAGCGTGTCCTGCCTTCCATAGCATTCCTGGAAGGTGAATACGGCATGGACAGTATTTATTTAGGTGTTCCGACTGTGTTAGGTGCAGGCGGGATCGAGAAAATTATAGAACTGGAATTGACAGATGATGAAAAAGCCGGTCTTGAGCAATCGGCCGACTCTGTTCGAGCAGTCATGAACATTCTTGCATAATTAATTCATATGAATCGGGCGGCTCCTTTGCTGTCCGATTTTTTGCTGCTCGATTTTCTTCATTCGGATTGGTATACTTTAACTAAATGTAAAAGTTTCTGATTTTTGCTGCATTACACAAGAATACATTAGGGGGAGATTTGTTTGTTGAAGGGTAAACGTAAAACGCTGGGGAAAGGGTTATCCGAGCTGGAAGTGGGCGAGAGGCTTAGTTTAACCGAGAAAATCGAAGACAAAGATCTTATGCTTTATTTAGGATTGACAAATGATGCAAATCCGCTTTATCTACAGCATGATTATGCAGCGGAAACCATTTACGGACAGCCGATTGTTCCGCCGATTATGCTTACAGGAATTGTGACATCCGCAATTTCTAAACACCTTCCCGGACCCGGCGCCCATATCATTAATCAGCAGCTGCATTTTCCGAAACCCGTATATCATTATGCAATTGTAGAATTCATTCTGGAAGTTACCAAGCTGGATATAACATCGAATCAAGTGACGATTTCAGTTGATGCGACAGATGAATCAGGTGAACGTGTGATGAGCGGTGAGGTTGTCGTCATAGCACCTGAGAGGTCTTTGGCGGAACAAACGGCGAAAAGGGAAGCCGCCAATGGTAAATAGGCTGCAGAAAATACTGATTGTAGAGGATGAGCAGTCGATTCAAAAACTGCTGGAATTTACATTAATACAGGCAAACTATGAAACGGCTATTGCACAAGATGGTGAACAGGCACTAAAAATGGTCATGGAAGAAAGCCCTGATCTGATAATCTTAGATTTAATGCTGCCAAAAATTGATGGCATGGATGTTTGCAGACAATTGCGTAACCGGGACATAGATACGCCGATCATCATACTGACTGCAAAAGGAGAAGAAATGGACAAGATCATCGGCTTGGAGATGGGCGCTGATGATTATATGACAAAGCCTTTCAGTCCGAGAGAAGTGGCAGCACGGGTGAAAGCGGTCCTTCGTCGAACAGGGGAAAGAGCGAAACCAAAAGACGAAATGCTGGAGGCGGGCCAATTACTCGTTTATCCTGATCGTTTTGAAGTCTATCTTGAAGATAGCCCGTTGGAATTCACGCGCAAAGAATTTGAGCTGCTTGTTTATTTAATGCGGCATCCGAATCGAGTGCTGACACGCGGCCAATTGCTTCAGGCTGTCTGGAATTATGAATTTGCGGGAGATACAAGAATCGTGGATGTTCATATCAGCCATTTGCGTGACAAGATTGAAGAAAATACTAGGAAACCCCGATATATCAAGACGATGAGAGGGGTCGGCTATAAGTTCGGAGAGTAAATCGGATGAAAAATTATTACTCAAGATTATTGGCTGCCTCTGCAGTCATTCTATCGATTTTATTAATTGTGCTAGGTATTATCTTAGGGCAGTTTTTTCATTTATTTGCAGAAGATATTGATCCTGCCATTCAGCAAAAGTACTGGGTCTTTTTGTTATTCACGCTTGCACTTGTGTTTGTAGTTATGATGTTTGTCATGGCTAAATTGCTGCAGCAATATGTGCAGCCGATTGATCATTTCACTGAAGTCGCACATCAGCTGGCACAAGGCAATTATATAGTCAGAGCACACCGGGAAGATGGGCAAATGAATCAGCAATTAACATCGGCGATCAATCAAATTGCACGTAATCTGCAAGAAAATTCAACGCTGCGGACGATGGAGCAAGAACGACTGAAAACATTGATCAGCAGCATCGGCAGCAGTTTACTGATGTTCGGCAGACAAGGTGCAGTGAATCTGGTGAACCGTGTATATGAAGAAACGTTTCATAAGAGCAGCGAGGAGCTGATCGGCAGAACGTACAAGGATATCGGCTTGCCGGCAGATATAGAAAGAGAAATTGAAGCAATATTTTTAACGGAAGAAAAGCGTTCATTCCAGTCTGAAGTCTATTTGGATGAAGGATTATGCCATTTGGAAGTCTATGGTGCGCCCGTAATCGGTGAAAATGGCAATTGGCTCGGCATTGTCATCATCCTGCATGATATCACGGAGTTGATTCGTCTGGAACAAGTACGCAAGGATTTTGTCGCCAATGTTTCGCATGAATTGAAAACACCTGTAACATCCATTAAAGGATTTTCTGAAATGCTGCTGGACGGAGTAGTGGAAGATGCGGCAATTAAAAGAGAATTTCTGGAAATTATGTACAAAGAGAGCAATCGGCTTCAATTATTAATTGAAGATCTGCTTCATCTGTCCAGTATGGAGCGAGGAAGTTTTGAAATTACCAGACGTCCTGTCGATCTTATGGATATCATCGGGCAGTCCGTGCAGATTGTTCAAACGAAACTGCAGGATAAAGATATGAAAATCGTCTTGGAGGCACCTGAAAGTCTGCTGATTCAAGCAGACCATGATCGATTAGTTCAGGTAATGGTGAATTTGCTCAACAATGCTGTTGCCTATTCACAAGGCGGGACAGTCATTACAATCTCCATCCAGGAAGTGTCAGGCAGCGTTTCTATTGCGGTTACTGATCAGGGGATAGGGATTATGCCTTCAGAGCTCCCGCGCTTGTTTGAGCGCTTCTATCGTATTGACCGGGCTAGAAGCAGAGAGTCGGGCGGCACAGGTCTCGGCTTAGCGATCGTCAAACATATTATTGAAGCACATCAGGGTACAGTGACAGTTGACAGTGAAGTGGGAACGGGCACGACATTCATTTTGCAGCTGCCGTTGAAAGAAGAAATAAAATAAAAAACGGATTGTTGAAACTAAACCTCCTGCTGCTCCGTAGAGTATTTATACATAGAAAAGGGAGGAACTAGCATGGGAACAAAAAGAACCCTGGTGACACTCGGTTTAGCCGTTACTGGATTGCTGCTGTTGCTGATTGTCTTTACGACTTGGTATACAGTAGATGAATCCGAACAGGCTGTAGTGATTTCATTCGGGAAAGCAGGAGAGCCGGTTGTAGAATCGGGTCTGCATTTTAAATTGCCGTGGCCGATCCAGCGGGCAGAAATCTTATCAAAAGAAACATACAGTATTCATTTCGGTTATAAGCAGGATAAAAGCGGTGAAATCGTCGACAAGGAAACGAAAATGATTACAGGCGACGAATACATCGTTCTGACTGATTTGACGGTTCAATGGCGCATTGTCGATCCGAAGAAATACCTGTTTAATGCGGAAGAACCAGTTGAGATTTTGCGGGACGCTGCTTCCGCTTCCATTCGGTCAGTGATCGGCAGCTCTACAATCGATGCTGCTCTGACGGACGGGAAAGCGGAAATTGAAGCAAAAACGCGTGATTTATTAACTAGTCTTGTAGATAACTATGACATCGGCCTGGCAATTCAAGGCGTTAAACTGCAGGATGTGGAATTACCGAATACAGAAGTCCGTGCTGCATTTACGGCTGTAACAGATGCACGTGAAACAAAAAACACAAAAATAAACGAAGCGAAGAAATATGAAAACCAAAAAACAAAAGAAGCAATCGGTGAGCGTGATGCCATTAAGTCTCAGGCGAAAGGTAAGAAAACAGCACGTGTCCAACAAGCGCAGGGGGACGTTGCATTATTTACGGACCTGTACACTGAGTATGCAAAGAACAAAGCAATCACTCGTGACCGTCTGATTATTGAAACGCTCGAGCAAGTTCTTCCAAAAGCGAATCTTTATATTATGAATGACAGTGGAGAAACGATGAAGTACTTACCGCTGCAGCAGCTGCCGCAAGCAGTGCCGCCTGCAGAATCAAACGACTCCGACAAGGCTGGCCAATCAGCTGAGAAAGGAGAGAAAGCTTCATGAGCAATGAACAGAATCCTTTCAAAAAGATCGAAGAGGCAATGAAGAAGATGAGTGATACTGAGAAAAAGAAAACTGCTCAGAAAGCGCCTGAAGAGAATCCTAAAGTAAAAGTGATCAAACCAAAGAAGAATGTGGATATGAAACGATATGCTAAACTGATTATCGGATTAACCATTGCGTTTGCCGTCATTGTCATTTTGATTTCCAATTTATTTATTGTGAAAGAGAATGAATACCGGGTTGTCCGCCAATTTGGTGAAATTACCCGCATTGTTCAAGAACCCGGAATTAATATGAAAATTCCTTTCATTCAAAGTATTTCCACGCTGCCAAAAAATCAGATGACTTCGAATGTATCAGAAGCGGAAATCACGACGAAGGATAAAAAACGTATTATCATCGATAACTATGCAGTTTGGCATATTACCAATCCTGGGAAAATGATTTCCAACGCACGTAATATCGTCAATGCGGAAGCGCGTTTGGAAGAGTTCATTTATTCTGTTGTGCGAAATGAAATGGGACGGCTGAATTATGTGGACGTCGTAAATGACGAAGACTCATCCCGCGGAAGCCTGAACGACCGTGTGACCGAGAAAGTCAATAACTTTCTGAATGATGGAAACTACGGAATTGAAGTGGTCGACGTGCGTATGAAACGGATCGATCTTCCGGAAGAGAACGAACAGTCCATCTATACACGGATGATTTCTGAACGTCAGTCTACTGCACAATCCTATTTATCTGAAGGAGATGCAGAGAAGCGTAAAATCGAAGCAGAAACAGACAGAGAAGTGCAGGAAATGCTGGCGAAAGCGAAGAAAGAAGCGGCAATTATTACAGCACAGGGTGAAGCGGAAGCTGCGAAGATTTATAATGATGCTTTTTCCAAAGACCCTGAGTTCTATAAATTATACCGCACGCTGCAGTCGTATTCTAAGGTTGTAGATGATGAAACGATGATCATTCTGCCTGCAGATTCACCGTATGCTAAGCTGCTGACCGGCGGTTTACAATAACTTTAAGTGCGTCATTTTCATTTCTGGTTGCCCCCGTGGTAAACTAGATGAAAATGACGCACATTTTATTTTCAAAAGCGGCCAGCGCCGTTCAGCTTCGACAGGCGTTGGAGGGCTTAAAATGAAGGCGCCCTTTATCTTTAAGACCGAAACGATCCGAGAAGCTGGCGCTTGCCGCTGGATGGTTCAAAAGCGGCCAGCGCCGTTAAGCTACGACAGGCGTTGTAGGGCTTAAAATAAAGGCGCCCTTTGCCTTTATCTTTAAGACCGAAACGACCCGAGAAGCTGGCGCTTGCCGCTGGATGACGCAAAAGCAACTTGAAGGAGTGGGATGGAAGTTGACGAAGAAGAAAATTGTCTTGCTTGACGGAAACAGTCTGGCGTACCGTGCATTTTTTGCGCTGCCCTTACTGACGAATGATAAAGGAATCCATACCAATGCCGTTTATGGATTTACAATGATGCTTGAAAATATCTTGGACAATGAAAAGCCGACTCACATACTGGTCGCATGGGATGCAGGGAAAACAACATTCCGTCACAGCACGTTTACTGAATATAAAGGCGGGCGCCAGAAGACTCCTCCTGAACTCTCTGAACAATTTCCTTATATTCGCAAATTGGTCGAAGCCTTTGGCATTGAGCAGTACGAGCTTGATCTCTATGAGGCGGATGATATTATCGGTACACTGAGCCGCGAATGCAGTGAAGCGAAAGCGGAAGTTGTCATCATTTCAGGAGATAAAGACTTGACACAGCTTGCAAATGAACATACGACAGTCTGCATCACAAGAAAAGGCATTACCGATCTGGAAAAATATACACCGGAACATATCGAAGAAAAATATGGCATCGCTCCATTGCAGATTATTGATATGAAAGGGTTAATGGGTGACGCATCCGATAATATTCCGGGAGTGCCTGGAATCGGCGAGAAGACTGCATTAAAGCTGTTGAAAGAATACGGCTCAGTGGAAAAAGTATATGAATCGATCGAACAGATCACAGCTAAAAAGATGAAGGAAAACTTAGTGAACAATAAAGAGCAGGCAATCATGAGTAAAGAGCTTGCAACGATTGAAATACATGCACCGATCAGCAGGGGTCTGGACGATCTGGATTATGCGGGCAAGAACGATGAAGCAGTCATTCAGCTTTATAAAGAGCTGCAGTTTAATTCGCTGCTTGAAAAAATGGATGCACCTGTTGAAGTGCAGACGATGGAAGAAGTGGAAATTCATACTGTCAGTGAGGTAACGGCTGATATGCTGACTGAAACAATGTCCCTTCATGTAGAAATTGATGGTGATAATTATTTATCTGCTGCAATTTTAGGTATTGGACTGGCGGATGATCAGAATACGTATTTCATTCCTACAGAAGTTGCCACATCCTCTGCTATTTTAAAAGGGTGGGTTGAAGACCGGACAAAGCATAAATATGCTTCTGATTCTAAGTCGGCATATGCGGCTTTGGCACGGCTTGGTATGAAGCTGAACGGTTCAGATTTTGATCTTATGCTGGCCGCCTATATCGTCAATCCTTCCTTCTCGACAGGTGAAGTATCGGAAATCGCCCGGTCATTCGGTTATCACGGCATAGAAAGTGATGAAACGGTTTATGGGAAAGGGGCGAAACGAGCTTTGCCGTCGTCTGAAAAGCTGGCGGATCATACAGCAAGAAAAGCACATGCAGTGTGGGAACTTTATCCAATCATTGAGAAGCAACTTGAAGAGAATGAACAGCAGGAGTTATTTCATGAACTGGAACTCCCTTTGGCTAAAATTTTAGGCAAGATGGAAGTGACAGGAGTTAAGACTGACCTGGGAGTGCTGCAAACAATTGGCCTGCAGTTATCTGAACGGCTGGCATTGATCGAGAAAAGCATCTATGAAATGGCGGGCGAGAAGTTCAATATTAATTCTCCGAAACAGCTCGGGGTTATTTTATTCGAAAAGATTGGTCTGACTCCTATCAAGAAAACGAAAACCGGCTATTCTACTGCAGCAGATGTACTGGAAAAGCTTGAAAGTGAGCATGAGATTATCCAGCACATTTTACTGTATCGCCAGCTTGGTAAATTAAACTCTACTTATATCGAAGGCTTATCGAAAGAAATTCATGAAGATGGAAAAATCCATACACGTTTTCAGCAGGCACTAACCCAAACGGGACGCTTAAGCTCTATCAACCCCAATTTACAAAACATCCCGATCCGTCTTGAGGAAGGCCGCAAAATCCGTGCCGCATTCATCCCGTCAAAACCTGGCTGGATTATGTTTGCAGCGGACTATTCACAAATCGAACTGCGGGTACTCGCACATATTTCCCAGGATGAAAAACTGATAGATGCTTTCCGTCACGGTGCAGATATTCATACGAAGACAGCAATGGATGTGTTTGGTGTGGGAGAAGATGAAGTGGACGGAAATATGCGCCGTGCAGCAAAGGCTGTGAACTTCGGAATTGTTTATGGTATCAGTGATTACGGTCTGTCACAAAGCCTGAATATTACACGTAAAGAAGCAGGAGAGTTCATTGATACCTACTTGGCCAGCTTCCCGGGCGTTAAGCAATATATGGATGACAGTATTATCGATGCCAAGCAGAAGGGCTACGTGACAACACTTCTCAAGAGAAGACGCTATTTGCCAGACATTACGAGCTCTAACTTTAATTTGCGCGGATTTGCAGAGCGGACAGCGATGAATACGCCGATTCAAGGCACGGCAGCTGATATCATCAAAAAAGCGATGATTGATATGGATACCCGGCTTGAAAAGGAAAATCTCCAGGCCCGGATGCTGCTGCAAGTGCATGATGAATTGATATTTGAGGCTCCGATTGAAGAGTTAGAAAAACTAAAAGAAATCGTACCGGAAGTAATGGAGCAGACAATTCAACTCGACGTTCCGTTGAAAGTCGATTGGGATTATGGCGAATCCTGGTACGAAACAAAGTGAGTGATTACACATGCCGGAACTGCCTGAAGTAGAAGGAGTGGTGAGGGATCTAGCACCGCTGATGGAAGGACGGACGATCAAACAGCTGTCTGTTTCTGATACGGTTGTCACTTCCAAATCTGCTGGAAAAGAAACAATTATCAAAGGGAAAACAGTAGAGGACTTTCTGCACGATATGGAGCAGATGCAGATTCAAAGGATTGTCCGACGCAGTAAATATATTTATTTTCATTTACAGAAACACAATCAGCCGCATTTGCTCGTCAGCCATTTAGGCATGACGGGCGCTTGGTTTGTTGTGGAATCTCCTGATGAAATTACAGAAGAGAAGTTTCGTAAGCATGCACATATTTTCTTAGAAATGGAAGACGGCGGTCTGCTGATTTATTCTGATATTCGCAGATTTGGGGAAATGCGGCTCTTGCAGTCAGAAGAAGATTTTCCGCCATTGCTGGAAATGGCGCCTGAACCTTTCTCTGAAGTTGCACTGGAGCATTTTCTCACGCTGGCAGAGTCGGCAAAATATAAAGGCAAACCGATCAAAGAAGTGATAATGGACGGCAAAGTCATTTCGGGGTGCGGGAATATATACGCGACTGAGGCATTATTCCATATGAGCATACACCCAGGCAGACGAGCGGAGAGAATCAGCAGAAAACGAAAAATCTTGCTATTTGAAGAGATAGTCCGTGTGCTGCAGGAAAGTATCGATGCAGGGGGCAGCACGATTTCAGATTATCGTTCAGTGAATGGCAACGCAGGCACCATGCAGAACCGCTTGCATATGTACGGTAAAAAAGTTTGTACAGCTTGCGGAAAACCTACAAAAAGCATACAGATAGCGGGAAGATCTTCTGTTTATTGTCCCGCCTGTCAAAAATAAGGGGTGGGAGATATGATCATTGGACTGACTGGCAGTATTGCGAGCGGAAAAAGTACAGTCGCAAACATGCTGCGTGAAAAGGGTTACCCTATTGTTGATGCAGATGTTATTGCACGTAAAGTAGTTGAACCTGGTTCCCGTTTACTGGATGAAATTCAATCTGTGTTCGGCAAAGAAGTCATTCGGGAAGATGGTTCGCTTAATCGCGAGAAGCTTGGAAATGTGGTATTTGTTGATGAGAATAAGCGCCGCCGCCTGAATGAATTGATGCATCCCGCTATCCGCGGGGAAATGGTCAGACAAAAAGAACAATATATAGAACAGGGCTTCTCAACGGTCATTATGGACATTCCATTGTTGTTTGAAAGTAAACTACATTCGTATGTTGAAAAGATTCTGGTGGTCTCTGTTAGAAAGGAACTGCAAAAACAGAGGCTGATGGCCCGTAACAAGCTGAGTGATGAGGAAGCTGACGCACGAATCGCATCACAGCTCGACTTGGAAACCAAAGAACAGGGCGCAGATGCAGTCATCCATAACAATGGAACAATAGAAGAAACAGAGCAGCAATTAAACAGGATTCTTGCTAGTTGGCATGCGTAACCGATTCAAGAAATAACACATTGAGAAAATGCAGTGTCCCCGGAATGCGTGTAAATTCAACATAATTACTGTTCAGAAAATTTATTTTTTAAAATAAACTCCTAATGGTGTTGGCTTAGTCGTAATATATGTTATACTAATTAACGATAAAAGATAATAAGTATAACATACATGCAGGAGGATCCCTTTCATGACTACTACAATTGCAATTAACGGACTCGGCCGTATTGGACGGATGGTATTCCGTCAGATTATCAAGGAAGACGATGTTAATTTAGTTGCTGTAAACGCGACATATCCAGCTGAAACGATTGCTCACCTATTAAAATACGATTCTACTCACGGAGTGTTTGACGGCGATATTCAAGCCGAAGAAAATGCAATTATTGTAGACGGTAAACGTGTACAGCTGATCACGCAGCGTGATCCTTCAAAATTGCCGTGGAAAGAGCTCGGTGTTGATATTGTGATCGAATCAACAGGTGTTTTCAATTCACGCGAAAAGGCTGCACTTCACCTAGAATCGGGCGCTAAAAAAGTGATCTTGACAGCACCTGGTAAAAATGAAGATATTACGATTGTACTTGGCGTTAATGATGACAAACTAGATGTGGAAAAGCACAGTGTGATTTCGAATGCCAGCTGTACAACAAACTGTCTGGCGCCTGTGGCAAAAGTATTGAACGATGAGTTCGGTATTGTCAATGGCTTGATGACAACTGTACATGCTTATACGAATGATCAGAAAAACTTGGATAACCCACATAAAGACTTGCGTCGTGCTCGTTCATGTGGTGAATCTATTATTCCTACTTCCACTGGTGCGGCGAAAGCATTGTCCCTGGTGCTTCCAGAATTGGAAGGCAAGATTCACGGCCTAGCGCTGCGTATCCCCACTCCCAACGTTTCTCTTGTAGATTTAGTAGTGGATGTAGAACGTGACGTTTCAGTCGAAGAAGTGAACAATGCATTTTTAAAAGCTTCCAACGGATCCTTAAAAGGAATCGTTCGCTTCACAACAGAACCACTTGTATCAATCGACTTTAATACGACGACGGAATCTGCGACAGTTGACGGTCTTTCAACAATGGTGATGGGCGACCGGAAAATCAAAGTCCTTGCCTGGTATGATAACGAATGGGGCTACTCGGCACGGGTTGTTCAACTGACTAGAAAAGTAGCAGCTGCATTAAATAATAAAGTAATTTCCTAATAGCGCAACTACGCACTTCACCTTGAACGGTGAAGTGCTTTTCATTGTCCTCATGTTGTTGTGCGGAGAGTTTCTGTTATAATGAACTTACCTAATAAGATTGCGGAGGAACCGACTATGTTATGTCCAGCTTGCCATTACAATGGAACACGTGTGATCGATTCACGTCCGGCGGAAGAAAACCGATCGATTCGCAGAAGACGTGAGTGCGAAAAATGCAGTTATCGTTTCACGACATTTGAAAAAGTAGAACATTCCCCGTTGATTGTAGTGAAAAAAGATTCAACACGAGAAGAATTCAGCAGTGACAAATTACTTCGTGGTTTAATCCGGGCATGCGAAAAACGTGCAGTGCCTGTCGAAAAACTGAAAGAAATTGTAGTTTCGATAGAAAAAGAGCTAAGAAGCTCGGGTGTTGTCGAAATCGAATCTGATCAAGTAGGGGAAATGGTAATGGAACGTCTTGTAGATGTGGATGAAGTTGCTTATGTGAGATTTGCTTCTGTCTACCGGCATTACAAAGATATCACGATTTTTATTGATGAATTACAGCGCTTGCAAAGCAGGAAAGACCGACGAGAGTAGGGATGATTTCCCTTCTCTGACCGTTGAAGGAGGCGATTGTCAACATGCTTTACACAGAACTGCAGCCTGTCGATTCCTTCCGGGTGAAGCTGACGCATCCCTTTTCAGCGTACGACCGGCAGATGATTACATTATTTTATCAGCCGCTGATCGGTTCAGAAGCCGTCAGCTTATTTCTGACGCTTTGGACAGATGCAGAAAATCAGGAGCCGCAAGAACATTCCCATTATTATTTGATGAATGTTCTTTCGTTTCCGCTGCAGAGGATTTTTCAAGCAAGAATTTCATTGGAAGCGATCGGGCTGCTTCGTACATATAAGAAACGCGATGAAAATGAAGCGCGTTCTTTTCTTTATGAATTGCTGCCGCCTTTAGATGCACCTTCCTATTTCAATGATCCATTGTTATCTACTTTTTTATTCAGTAAAATTGGAGAGAAGCCTTATCGTCAGCTGCGCAGCAGATTTCTGGCCGAAACGATTGAAGAACAGGAATATACTGATATTTCCCGTACATTTCTAGATGTATTCCAGCCTGCCAGAGGAGATCAGCAGGCTGTAGAAATCACCGCGGGGAGTCAATTTAAAGGCAAAACAACAGCGGATGGCATCCCTTTTCAGCAATATGATTTCAACTTTGAGTTATTTTACGCGGGACTTTCAGAACAGATGATGCCGAGAACTTCACTTCGGAGCATTTCCCAGGAAATGATTGCAAAATTGGCCTTTTTATATTCGCTTAATCCGCTTGACATGCAAAGTGTTGTCATGATGTCAATGGATGACAATCATACAGTGTCAGAAGAACGACTGAAAAGAGCAGCTTCTGAATTTTATAAAATGAACCGTTCAAAAAAGCCGCCAAAATTACAGACATCTTTCATCACAACCAAATCGAAAGAGTCTTCAAAGTCAGCTATGAGCAAGGAAGAAGAGTACCTTCATTATTTAGAGAACATCTCTCCGAAAGAGATGCTGCGTGATATGAATAACGGAAAAGAGCCTTTTGAAGTGGATCTTAAATTGGCGGAGACACTGATTATAACCCATGAACTGCCAGTGGGAGTAGTGAATGTCCTATTTCAGTATTTAAAGATTCGTAATGACGGAAAAATCACCAAAGGGTATGCTGAACGCATCGCTTCTCACTGGGCTTCAAAAGGTGTGCTGGATGCGAAAACGGCGATGAGGTTATCAAGAGAAGAGCATGATCAGTATCTGGCATGGAAAACGGAAGGTAAAAAGACTTCGAATAGAAAGCAAAAAACGACTAGAGAAGAACAAGTGCCCGAGTGGTTTTCTAAACGCAGTGAAAACAAGAAAAATCCGGAAGTGCCAGCTGATTTTGATGTAGAAGAAGAACGCCGCAAATTAATGAAAGAACTGGGCATAGAAGAAAACGAGGTGAAGTAAAATGGAACGAATTGGGGATGCCATGAAGCGAGTGGTGAATGCACCTTCATTGGCGTCGCGATATGATGAACTGCGTACAGAAGTACTTGAAGATCCTGCAGTGCAGCAGTTCATAAGCGAACATGCTGATGAGATTAACACAGAAGTGGTGAACCGCAGTTTAGGGAAACTGTATGAATTCACGACAGCCTCGCATAAATGCGACCGCTGCCCAAATCTTGGCGGCTGTATTAATGTTATGAAAGGTTTCCAACCGAAGTTAGTCATTTCGCAGCGCTTGATTGATTTAGATTACATTGTCTGTCCGACCAAGCAGCTTGACGATGAACGTCGAAATGTCTCGAAAATGGTCAACAGCATGTATATGCCGAAAGAGGTTATGGAAGCCCGGCTGTCAAATGTCGACTTTATTTCTGAAGACAGTCGTGTACGGGTGATGAGGGCTGCGAAAGATTTCCTGAATACGATAGATTCGACAGGGGAAGTACCGGATCGGGGATTTTATTTATATGGTGATTTCGGAATCGGAAAGTCTTTTATTTTGGGCGCCTTGGCCAATGAACTGGCTACACGCCAAGTACAGACGGTTGTTGTCTATGTACCGGAATTTCTGCGCGAAATGAAGCAGTCTATTCAAAATCAGACACTTGATGAAAAAGTGAATTTCGTTAAAAAAGCGCCTGTTCTTATGCTTGATGATATCGGGGCTGAAACGATGTCTACATGGACTCGGGACGAAGTGCTGGGTACGATTCTGCAATACCGTATGGCTGAAAAACTGCCTGTTTTCTTCACATCCAATTTCGATTACAACCAACTGGAACATCATCTGACCACTTCTCAGCGCGGAGAAAAAGAACCAATTAAAGCCGCGAGAATAATGGAGAGGATACGTATGGTCAGCCTGCCTTTCAAGCTGGGCGGGCAAAGCTGGCGTGATTGATCGGCTGTCTGGGATAATTCCAGCTAATTTGCGAAATGAAAGAAATAAGAAAATATGCTTGCATTTTCACGCAGAGTTTTCTATAATATGACTCAGTTCAATATAAAATTATCGAAATGCATCGAAGAGGACAATACTGAATTTTTCACCTTCCAGAGAGCAGGGGCACGGCTGAAACCCTTGCAGGCAGAAAAGTACATTTACCGCCTCCGAGCAGCGTCAGTGAATTCAAGTAGCTGATGACGGTAACGGCCCGTTAGCCGATCGAAAGCTTCGTCTCTCCGAGTATTAGCGGACAGAAGGAAGAAGGGTGGAACCACGAGCTCAAGCCTCGTCCCTTTAGGGATGAGGCTTTTTTGCGTTCAAATTTTTAATTTTAAAAAGGAGAGGGAGTTATACAGATGGCAGAAAACATTCATTTAACATTTCCAGATGGAGCAGTAAAAGAGTTTCCAAACGGTACAACAACTGAAGACATAGCTGGATCTATCAGCCCGGGGCTGCGTAAAAGCGCGCTAGCAGGAAAAATTGGAGATCAGCTGATCGACTTGAAGACACCGATTCATGAAGACGGGGAGATTAGTATTGTCACACCGACTTCTGATGAGGCTTTGGAAATTCTGCGACACAGTACGGCTCACCTGTTAGCACAGGCTGTTAAACGTAAATTCCCGGATGCAAAACTGGGAATCGGACCGGTTATCCAAAACGGATTCTATTATGACATCGATTCACCGACGCCAATCACTGCGGAAGATTTACCTGAGCTGGAAAAAGAAATGAAGCGAATTATCGGTGAAAACTTACCGATTATCCGTCATGACGTTTCCCGTGAAGAAGCAAAAAAACGTTTTAAAGAAATTGATGACGAATACAAGCTTGAACTGCTTGAAGCTATTCCTGAAGGTGAACAAGTTTCAATCTATGAACAGGGTGAATTTTTTGACCTGTGCCGCGGCATTCACGTACCGTCAACAGGCAAGCTGAAAGAATTCAAATTGCTCAGTATCGCCGGTGCTTATTGGAGAGGGAACTCAGACAATAAAATGCTTCAGCGTATTTATGGTACAGCGTTCTTCAAGAAAGATGAACTGAAAGAGCATTTGCACTTATTAGAAGAAGCGAAAGAACGGGATCACCGGAAAATCGGCAAGGAGCTTAATCTATTCACTAACTCCCAGAAGGTCGGACAGGGCTTGCCGCTCTGGCTGCCAAAAGGCGCAACGATCCGCCGTGTTGTTGAGCGCTACATTGTAGATAAAGAAGAAAAGCTGGGCTATCAGCACGTGTACACTCCAGTTCTCGGAAGCGTAGAATTGTATAAGACATCAGGTCACTGGGATCACTATCAGGACGGTATGTTCCCGGCAATGAGCATGGATAACGAAGATTTGGTTTTACGTCCGATGAACTGCCCGCATCACATGATGATTTATAAAAATGGCATCCACTCTTATCGTAACTTGCCGCTCCGCATAGCAGAACTCGGAACAATGCACCGTTACGAAATGTCAGGAGCTCTCTCCGGTCTTCAGCGGGTACGTGGTATGACGTTGAACGATGCTCATATTTTCGTCCGTCCAGACCAGATTAAAGAAGAGTTGAAGCGTGTAATTTTATTAATTATTGAAGTTTATAAAGACTTCAACATTAAGGATTATTCATTCCGCCTGTCATACAGGGACCCTGAAGATACAAAGAAATATTTTGATGATGATGAAATGTGGGAACGTGCACAGTTTATGCTGAAAGAAGCAATGGATGAGCTAGAACTTCCATATACAGAAGTAGAAGGCGAGGCGGCGTTCTACGGACCGAAGCTTGATGTACAGGTTAAGACAGCAATCGGTATGGAAGAGACTCTTTCTACTGCACAGCTGGACTTCCTGCTTCCTGAACGCTTTGATCTGACTTATATTGGGGAAGACGGAAAACAGCACCGTCCGGTCGTTATTCACCGCGGCGTAGTTTCTACTATGGAACGTTTTGTTGCCTTCTTAATTGAAGAATACAAAGGAGCATTCCCGACTTGGCTTGCACCTGTTCAGGTAGAAGTGATTCCGGTATCACCTGATGTGCATTTTGATTACGCCGAGCAAGTGAAAGAGAATTTAACGCTTGCAGGTTTCCGAGTTGACGTAGACAGCCGTGATGAAAAGCTTGGCTACAAAATCCGTGAAGCACAAGTTCAAAAAGTACCTTATATGCTTGTTCTTGGAGACAAAGAAGTCGAGGCAGGCGAAGTGAACGTCCGCAAGTACGGAGAACAAAAATCGGAAGTCATGTCATTTGATGCGTTTTTAGAATTGATTCAAGAAGATGTGAAGAAGTAAGAGAATCGAACTCTTTTGAAGTAAAACGCGCAGCTATTAATAGCTGCGCGTTTTAACTTGAAGCGGTAAATTTTTTAGAATTATATAAAACAGTTGCTAAAGTTTAAATAATGCGGTATACTTATAAAGTTGAATTATTTCAAACATAAAAAGTGCTTATAACAACTTAGAGATTTCAAGTTGTTGACACTCAGTTCAATACATGATAAAGTAAATAAGGTTAACTGAATACAGTTTGTGGTATAAGAAGAGGCTACCCGCTTCTCACCTGATCGACGCAATGAAGTTGTTGGCAGGTTGGCACATAAGTGAATTACTATGCGTAACTGCATAGATTACTTACGCGGGTAGACAAATATCATTTGTCTACTTTTTTTATTTCGTAAAATGGATGGACCTATGGGAACCTAAAGTCGAGTCTTTCGACATACCCAAAACGTGTATTCACGAGACAATATTCGGAGGTGGATTACTATTAGCAAAGACATGTACGTAAATGACGGTATCCGAGCACGTGAGCTGCGCTTAATTGATCACAATGGTGAACAACTCGGTATCAAAACACGTAATGAAGCTTTAGAAATTGCTGCTCGAGTGAACCTGGACCTTGTTCTTGTCGCTCCACAAGCGAAGCCCCCAGTAGCTCGTGTTATGGACTATGGAAAGTTCAAGTTCGAACAGCAAAAGAAAGAGCGTGAAGTTCGTAAAAATCAGAAGATCATCAATATGAAAGAAGTTCGGCTTAGCCCGACAATTGATGAACACGATTTCCAGACGAAACTTCGCAATGGAGTTAAATTCCTGGAACACGGGGATAAGGTAAAAGCTTCTATTCGTTTCCGTGGACGTGCAATTACGCACAAAGAAATCGGACAACGAGTGCTCGATCGCTTTGCAGAAGCCTGCAAAGAAGTCGCAACTGTTGAAGTTAAGCCGAAAATGGAAGGCCGGAGCATGTTCTTAATACTTGCACCGCTTGCCGAAAAACAGTAACACGAACAATTTAGGAGGAACAGAACATGCCAAAAATGAAAACTCACCGCGGTTCCGCGAAACGTTTCAAAAGAACTGGATCTGGTAAATTAAAGCGTGGCCGTGCTTACACAAGTCACCTTTTTGCTAACAAATCTACGAAGGCTAAACGTCACCTACGTAAGTCTTCACTAGTTTCTTCAGGCGATTACAAGCGTATTCGTGAAATGCTAACAAACATGAAGTAATATCGGTAGAAAACTCGGCAACGAATTCTATCAACACACACTTACAGGATAAGCAGGAGGTAATGCACTATGCCACGCGTAAAAGGTGGAACAGTCACGCGCAAGCGTCATAAAAAAGTATTAAAACTAGCAAAAGGCTACTTTGGTTCAAAACATAGACTTTATAAGGTTGCTAACCAACAGGTAATGAAATCTTATAACTATGCATACCGTGACCGTCGTCAAAAGAAACGTGATTTCCGTAAACTATGGATTACACGCATCAACGCGGCAGCACGTATGAACGGTCTTTCATACAGCACATTAATGCACGGCTTGAAAGTAGCTGGCATCGATGTGAACCGTAAAATGCTTGCAGATCTTGCAGTTACAGATGCACAAGCATTTGCACAACTTGCAGAAACTGCAAAAAAGTCGGTTGCAAAATAAGATGAACTAAAATTACCGCTGTTGTTTTCATTCTTATATGAAACGACAGCGGTTTTTTCGTATGGGAGGAGTGAATCATTTGGCACAGACACTGATGATTTATATGGCGATCCTATCTATTTGGGCATTTGCATCGATGGGCTACGATAAGAATCAGGCGAAGAAAAGAAGGCAGCGTGTTCCCGAACGCAATCTTTGGCTTCTTGCGATACTCGGCGGGGGAGTCGGTTCGTATTTAGGTATGCAAGTTTTCCGCCACAAAACAAGAAAGACGGGATTCCGAATCGGTTTCTTACTGCTCGCTATGGCTGACATTGTGCTGATACTTGTTGCTTTAGGTGTTCGCCTGCCGAGTACCATAACTTATTAAAAAAGGAAACAGCCTGGATAAGCTATTTCCTCTCTGCACTATTCTGATTTCATAAGCTGCTCAATAGGATTCTTCCAATTGATCTCCGCATGGGGATAATTAGTTTTCACTTCAGATTCCAAGAAATGAAAATCTTCCTTGGTCATTCCTTGAAGTTTTGCTTCATTTTTCACCCAGATGAAAATGGAGACTACATCAAAAGAATCCGTTGTTGTGCCTAAATATTTTTCACCTTCAAACATGGCACCTTTATAGGTGATGAAGAAGTTTTTGCGGATATTTTTCACATCGTCAAAAAAATAATATTGCTCTTTTTCATATGCTTCATCCAATTTCCGCTTGGCATCTGTCAAATAGCGGATACCAGCATAAAACAGGTAAATCACCAGTGCGATGATGAATACGCGAATCAATAAAACCATGAAATCAACTCCTGCAAAGATATATTACACTACTTTACGGGCGAGCAATGCAAAAGGTTTCATTTAATAGCAAACAATCGGAGGGATTTTTGAAATGAAATTAAATCAGTTATTCGAAATGCAGCGGGCATTAGATACATACATACAGAAAAATCATCAGCCAGCCGAAACTTTTGATGAAAGAGGGTTGGCGCTGGCGGTCGAATTAGCGGAATTGGCCAATGAAACAAGATGTTTTAAATTTTGGAGCACAAAAGGTCCTTCAGAAGAACTTGTTATTTTAGAAGAATATGTGGATTCCATTCATTTTCTGCTATCATTGGGAATTGAAAAGGGTTTTGATGGTTTGGAAGAATGGCCGGCCGTTGCAGTAGATGAACAGAATCTAACGAAGTTATTTCTGAAAACAGGCCGTTCCATCTATACTTTTTTAGGTGATCTGTCGTTTGAAAACTATCAAACGATTTGGGTAATGTACGGAGCGCTGGCAAAACAGCTGGGCTTTACTGAAGAACAAATTATCCAGGCTTATATAGATAAAAATGAAGAAAATTATGACCGGCAGAAAAATGGATACTGACGGACAGTACCCTGATTGATATATTGTAGGTTTGATGATAAAATTATTTTCAACGTTGAATAATTTAATTTTAAAGTTAATTGGCAAAAGGGCTTTCTACATAATACTATTTAGGAAGAATGGTCATATGGGAGGGATTTCATTGAACGAATGGAGCAAGGACGATTTTGGGTTGCGATTGAAAGCATTAAGAGAACGAAGAGGACTGTCAATGATGGCTTTTGGTGCGGCGATTGGAACATCTGCAAGTCGGATTAAAGATTGGGAGCGGGGTAAAAATGCGCCGTCTGCAGCCTGGATTGCAAAAATATCCGAACGCTTTTCGGTTTCAACAGATGAATTAATTATGGGTGAAGTGACCTTTACTCCTTATATCAAAACAACTGGAAATACAGTGGAATCCCTGTATGATCGACTTCGTGAGACAATGAATGTGGAAGAAGCCGGCAAGTGGCCTACTGAAAGCGACCAAATGTATGCAGACATTGATTCACATAATAAAGAACGTTACCGCAGCGGGAAAGGCCGGCGACTCGCTGAAAAAGAATTGTTGGAACTTGTCATCAGACTGCCTAAAAAAGACGTGCTGGAATTAGTAGAGCTGGCTAAATATAAAAGACGAAATATATGACACAATGGGCATTTCGCTCATTGTGTTTTTTCAAGTATACAGATAATACAGAGTATGAAAAAAGTTCAATATACGATATGATAGTAGCGTATATAATCGCAGGGAGGATGAGTTGATTGAAGGCATTCGTTCATGAGAATGGTGAATTGAGGTTTACAGATATCGCAGAACCTAAAGCAGCTGAAGGTGAAGTCATTGTAGCTTTAAAAGCAGCAGGCTTAAATAGACGTGATACCAATATTCCGAGACGCAGAGGAGACGTGAAGGACCCGCTCGTGCTGGGTTCTGACGGAGCCGGCATAATAGAATCTGTAGGTGAAGGAGTTAAGAATTGGAATGTCGGTGATGAAGTGATCATCAATCCGTCGCTTCGCTGGTTTGAAAAGAGTCATGCTCCTTCAGTAGATTTTGATATTTTGGGCATGCCGGATCATGGTACATTTGCAGAGAAAATATGCATTTCTGCTGAACAGCTGGAGAAGAAACCAGCCTATCTAACATGGGATGAGTCAGCTGTCATTGCGTTGGCGGGACTGACGGGATATCGGGCACTTGTCACGAAAGGACAGATCAAAGAAGGGCAGACTGTATTTATTCCGGGAGCAGGCAGCGGAGTGGCTACGTTTATCATTCAATTCGCTAAACAAATCGGTGCCCGCGTCATCGTCTCATCAAGAAGTGAAGAAAAGAGAGATCATGCCGTTACTATTGGAGCAGATCTGGCAATCGATACAAATGGCGACTGGCAGGAAGAATTGAAAAATGAAAGTATAGATCTTGTCATTGAGAGTGTGGGAAGAGCTACTTTTAACCGGTCACTTGATGTGCTGAAGCCGGGAGGACACATCGTAGTCTTCGGCGCAACAACAGAGGATACGGTGGATCTGAATTTGCGTGAGTTCTTTTATGGACAGTATACTCTGCTTGGGACGACTATGGGGAGCAGGGAAGAATTGCGTGAAATGCTTTCATTTATTGAGGAGTATAAAATCCATCCGGTCATTGATTCTGTCCTGCCTCTTTCGAAAACAGAAGAGGCGTTTTCAAAGTTGGGCGATAGTGTTCAATTTGGAAAAATCGTTTTACAGACAGAACAATGAAGTTCAGATTTGAACGGAAAGGCAGTGGAAGAAGTGACTGAGCAAGTAAAGATTATGTCAGACTTAGAAATTGCTTCTGGAGCAAAGATGCTACCAATTGAGGAAATTGCTGAAAGATCCGGTATACCTTCAGAGGCCCTGGAGTTATACGGGAAGTATAAAGCAAAACTGAATGTAGACTTGATTCCCAAAAGTACGAATCAGGCAAAAGTGATTCTGGTTACAGCAACAAGCCCGACGCCTGCCGGAGAAGGCAAATCTACGGTCACTGTCGGATTGGGCGATGCGCTGTCCCGTCTCGGCAACAAGACGATGATTACATTGCGTGAGCCTTCATTAGGACCTGTTATGGGAGTAAAAGGCGGTGCAACAGGCGGCGGATTCTCTCAAGTCCTGCCGATGGAAGATATTAATTTGCATTTCACGGGAGATCTTCATGCCATTACAACAGCAAATAATGCGCTGAGTGCGATGATTGACAATCACTTACATCAAGGTAATTTGTTAAATATTGATCCTCGCCGTATTACTTGGAAACGTGTCATGGATATGAATGACCGTGCTTTGCGCCATGTAACTATTGGGCTGGGCGGACCTTCTCAAGGTGTCCCGAGAGAAGAAGGTTTTGATATTACAGTTGCTTCAGAAATTATGGCTATATTCTGCTTGGCATCAGATTTACAGAACCTGAAAGAACGCTTGGCTGACATTGTGATTGGCTACACATATGATAAAGAGGCTATTACGGTAAGGGATCTAAAAGTAGAAGGTGCTCTTGCTTTATTGCTGAAGGATGCCTTCAAGCCAAACCTCGTACAGACTATGGAAGGCACGCCTGCATTGATTCATGGCGGCCCGTTCGCAAATATTGCCCATGGTTGCAACTCGCTGATTGCAACAAACACAGCTAGAAGTTTAGCGGATTTTGTTGTCACTGAAGCTGGCTTTGGTTCAGATTTAGGCGCCGAGAAGTTCATGGATATCAAAGCGCGGATAGGGAAGTTCCAGCCGGCTGCAGTTGTATTGGTCACTACGATCCGTGCGCTGAAGATGCATGGCGGTGTTGCTAAAACTGAGCTGAAACAGGAAAATACGGCGGCAGTGGAACATGGTCTGGTGAACTTGGAAAAGCATGTGGAAACAGTGCGTGCGTTTGGCGTGCAGCCGGTTGTGGCGTTAAATCACTTCATTACAGACTCAGAGAGCGAACTGCAAATAGTTCAGCAATGGTGTGAGTCCAATCAAGTGAAAACAGCTTTGACAGATGTATGGGGAAATGGCGGGGCAGGCGGCGAGCAATTGGCGAAGGAAGTATTAAAAGCGATTGAAGAGCCCTGTAATTTTGCCCCGATTTATGATGTAGAGCAATCAGTGGAAGAGAAGATTACAGCGATCGTACAGAAAGTTTATGGCGGGCTCGGCGTTATCTTTACAGATCAGGCAATGAAAGATCTTGCTGAGATTGAAAAGAACGGTTGGGACTTATTGCCTGTATGTATGGCGAAAACACAATATTCATTTTCGGATGACCCAAAAAAGCTTGGAAAACCCACTGATTTCATGATTACTGTCCGAAAAATCCTGCCTAAGTTAGGCGCGGGATTCCTTGTCTGTTTAACAGGTGACATCATGACTATGCCGGGCTTGCCGAAACAACCTGCAGCATTAAATATGGATATAGATGAAAAAGGCAATGCAAAAGGTCTCATGTAAAATAGAGTAAAAAGCAAAGGGTTTTTAAACCTCTTTGCTTTTTTTTATGTAAATAAATCAAATTGGTGACAGTTGTAGAGAGTATCATTAGTAGGGGTTCCATGGAACTATACCTATGTTATAATCATAATATGTTTTCATAACTAGGGGTTACTGAATAACCCGAAAATCCTTATAAATAAAGGATTTTGATACCTTTTG